>CAKZMZ010000030.1 GCA_937129345.1 uncultured Thalassovita sp.
GCACGTCGAATTCCTCATCCAAAACGAAGGGGGCAACAGTGGGGTGTATTTGCAAAACCGCTACGAAATTCAGGTACTCGATGGCGACACCACCAAACACGGTATGGCAGCTGTCATCAACGAAACACCCTCGCCATATCATGCTTACAATGGCATAGGTAAGTGGAACTCCTATGATATTATGTTTAGAGCTGCCCGCTTTGAGGATGGTAAACGCACCGAAAAGGCCATGGTCACGCTGTATTTTAATGGAGAGAAGGTGCATGTAAACCAAGCCATTAACCAAGTATGGGGCGGACCAAATTCGGGCATAGATGGTGGTAACGACGGCGGCAAAGGCATTACCGATACACCCGGCGGCATCAAGCTACAAGCAGAAGGGCATGATGTACTTTACCGCAATATTTGGATCCAAGAAATGGATATTGAAGAGGCTGACACGGATTTTTAGAGACACAAATAAAACTCAAAGGTTTTATTGATAAAACCTTTGAGTCTGTAGCATTAACAAATCAGTTTTCGTACTCTTTCAGATAGTACGACTTGGTTACCTTTCTCAGCAAAACACTCAGAAGTACTCCACCAGAAAAAAAGGCAATAAGGTTTTGCATTGCCCATTCGGCTAAAGGAGACATACTATAGATAAAAAAAATCATAAACCCAGCAATAACTACCTTAGTTATTGGCTTACTAAATTCTGATATAATTTCCTTACTCATCAAAACAGAAAAAACACCATAAAAAAGCGCCCCTCCTATGCTCTTTTCAGGTAAAATACCAAGTAATATCAAACTCACCAAGTAAAAGGGAGAAACAAGCAGGATATTCAGTACTGTAGTCCTTTTCGTTCTCTCTAACCAGTAGAGTTCAAGTGCAGGATAAGAAACTGCTAATAAGGCAATTAGAAGAAATTGAGCATCTATATGAGGGGATTTTATCACGTAGTATCCCATTGTAAAAATGAGCCATAAAATGGTGCTACTTATATATTTATTCCTAAAAATCATAGTATCCTCTTTTGAAATTAAAACCAAATTATAGAAGTGCTTGACAGTCATCTAAGTCACTATCGTACATAAAATCAGCCCAAAGAACACATGCAGCTGCTGCTATAGGGCCACCTAGTAGACTTGGCATGCACATTTGTAAGTTCCTATCATGAGTCCTTGCGGCATTTTGAGAACATCTAACGGCAGCATTTAAATCTTTTCTCATCGGAATACCATCAAAGTATCTTTCAATAGACTTTGTAAGTATATCCGACTTTTCTATATCAGATAGCTTTTGTATATAATCTAAATTATTTATTTCAGAATATAACTTAATACTTGCTCCGTACTTCGCATCAACATAATGTGTTAAATCTCTATAGCCCAAAGACTGTACAAGCATTGTTGCGTTCTCATCTGACGGATTTTCAACTAAATTATTTCTTAAAGTTAACTGATGCTCGTCTAACTCAAGTGTAGCTAGAGAATTCCTAGCAGTAGATATGGAATTAATATATGCTTTGAATTCAAGAGTTTTTGAAAGCATAACCGAAATGTCATCTTTAGGCACAACTTCAGAATGGTCTTCTTCACACCCATAACCGATTAGTAATGAGCAACTCAGCAATAATGCTTTTAGGCTTCTAGAAAATTGATGTTTGATGTTTGATGTTTGATGTTTGATGTTTAAAAAGAAATCTGTCATTTCTAATAAAAGATTAAATTGATAAAAAATATTAGGTCTGTTGCTTATCAGAAAGGATTAAATATAGAATTCGCACCGTAAAAAAACAACCCATAATAGGTTATTTTTTGAATATCTCATTAATATTTTTAATAGTAAAGGATATCTGTTTTTGCGATTATTTCACTACTTATTTAACTTACGGACAAATACATGTAACGACATTATTTACAGGTGGATTAATCTCAAATGCAAAGTAATCGGCGCGTTTTTATTATTTTCTTAGCAATTATTATATTGGTTGGCGTAGTAGGCTTATTGGCATTCAACTTTCGTATGCTCAATATTCTTACAGGTTACGCAGCTAAAAATGCGGCATCTTCCCTATTTATCGGGCAAAGAAGTTTGGAATTTACCCAAGCGCACGATAACAATTTTTCCCCCGTCAATTTAGCCAGCCTCTCGGTAGATAAGGACAAGCAATCTGTTTCGGCTAGTTTTTTTGGCTTGGCTAAGCGTACGGCCATTTACAGGCAAGGAGTGGGTTGCGTGCTACTCCCCAAAGGTTTTAATACAGAAACATCTTACCAAAAACCCAACAGGATACAAACTAAAACCAACTTGCCTTACCCTTATGGAGACTTGCCACAAAAAGATACCCTTTTTGTCGAGGTGGATTATGAGGCACTCCAACAAGCGATTGATGCCGCTTTTGAAAATAATGAAGTGCAGAAAACGCGGTCTTTATTGGTGATTTACAAGGACCAAATTATTGGTGAACAATACGCAGAGGGTTATGATCAGAACTCTCCTTTACTGGGCTGGTCTATGACCAAAAGCATTTTGGCCACTTGCTTTGGTATTTTACAGTATCGAGGCGGGATAGATATTAATAAACCTGCACCCGTAAAAGCCTGGCAAAATGATGACAGACGCCACATTACCATCCATGATTTACTACAAATGAACAGCGGCTTGGATTGGGAAGAGGCGTATGGCAATATTTCTGATGCAACAAAAATGCTCTTTCTGGCAAAAGATGTAACAATAGCTCAAGCAGAAAAAGAAGTCCTGCATCCGCCCAGAACCCATTGGAACTACTCCTCAGGCACAAGCAATTTACTCTCGGGTATTTTTAGACAACAATTTGAGCAACACCAGTACTACCTCGATTTTCCCTATGAAGCACTGATTGACCGTATAGGTATGCGCAGCATGGTCATGGAGACCGATGTAAGCAGTAATTACATCGCCTCTTCTTATAGTTGGGCAACTACGCGAGACTGGGCAAAATTAGGTTTGCTGTACCTCCACCGCGGCAACTGGAACGGCCAACAAATTTTTGATAGCACTTGGGTAGATTATGTAGCCACGCCCGCTCCCAACTCAGAAGGTGTTTATGGCGGGCACTTTTGGTTGAACGCCCAAGGCGCCATGCCCGATTTACCTACTCATATGTTTTATGCCAGTGGTTTTCAAGGGCAGTATGTAGCCGTTTTCCCTTCTCAAGATTTGGTGATTGCACGCTTGGGCTTGGCAGAAGCACCCGATTTTGACATGAACCAAATTTTTGGAGGCATCATGAAGGCTATCAAAAAATAAAATAGCTGTTTATTTGTGGATTTGAGTATTTGTTGATGTTTGAAAAGTTTTTGGCTAAAGCCCTTTTTTCTTCTCTGTTACCTTGTTCCCCCTAACTAAAGTCAGGGTCTATTGAAATTGACTTTTCCAAGCGGCTTTCCCAAGCGGCTCTCCAAGCGGCTTTTCTAGGCGTCGTATTAATTTCTTTTTCAAATGCGACGATTTGAGATGCAACCCACTATTTTTATATCTTCAATTCAAGATTATCTCAATATACCATGAAAAAACTACTACATTTACTCATTTGCATACTTTTATCTCTGGCTGCCAATGCCCAAAACAGTTGGGATGCGCTTATTGAAGAAACCCTGCCTGCTACACTAAAAAAACACAGGGAATTTGTAAGCCTGCCCAACGTAGCTTCTAATGAGGCCAATATGATGAAAAATGTAGCTTGGGCTCAAAAGGAATTTGAGCAACAAGGATTTTCAGTTAAGCTTTTGGAATCATCTACCTTGCCCATTTTTCTAGCTGAACGAAGTGTGAATGCCGATGCTAAAACAATTCTATTCTATTTCCACCTAGATGGACAAGCCGTAAACCCAGAAAACTGGGATCAGCCAGATCCATTTAACCCTGTACTTAAAGCCCAAGACGAATCAGGCGCATGGCAAATTATTGATTGGAATAAATTGGATGGAAACATCGATTCTGATTGGCGTATTTATGGCAGGGCTGCAGCCGATGACAAAGCCCCTATTATGATGATGCTAACCGCTTTAGAACTTTTAAAAGAAAATGGAACAACCCAAAACTACAACCTCAAAATAATCCTTGATCTGCAAGAAGAAGCCGGGTCTGATGCCTTCCTTTCCACCTTAGAACAATACAAAAAGGAATATGCCGCCGATTACATGATCATTATGGACGGCCCTGCCCACAATACCAACAAACCTACACTTACCTTTGGCTGCCGTGGTATAGCAAGTTGCAGCATTACTGCTTATGGTTCGAAACTACCGCAGCACAGCGGGCACTATGGCAACTATTCGCCTAATCCTATTTTTACGATGTCGCACTTGTTGGCAAGCATGAAAGACGAAAATGGCAAAGTAACGATTGATGGCTATTACAATGGCATTGAGATATCTCCCGAGGTCAACCAATTGCTTACCGCCGTACCCGATAAAGAAGCTGATATTCTAGCAGGCTTAAAAATCAAAGAAGCCGATAAAGTAGCCAATACCTATCAAGAAGCTTTGCAGTATCCTTCTTTAAATGTGCGCCACATCGAAACTTCTTGGAAAGGGCCTGGCTTAAAAACCATTATCCCTGAATACGCAACTGCCCACCTAGATGTGCGCTTGGTAGCTGAAACCGATGGCACAGTACAAATCAAAAAAATAGAGCAACACCTCAAAAAAGAAGGCTACTATGTAATTGATAGAGACCCTACAGACGAGGAACGGCTGCAACATGCGAAAATCGTAAAGTTTATCGGTAATGCGGGAGTCAATGCTTTTAGAACACCTATGAACGATGC
>CAKZMZ010000031.1 GCA_937129345.1 uncultured Thalassovita sp.
ACATTTTTATATTTTTCACCTCCAAGGGCTGTGGCTCACAGCCCTTATGGTAATTTCCAAGTGGATTGTGCGCCACAATCCACGGATTCCCAGTAGACAATCTAGCCCTTTATAAAATTAAGAGATAGTAAAGAGCGACCAAGGAGATGATGTGCAAACTCGTTCCACGCTTACCGTATAAGAGACCGGGTCTCCCAAACCCAAAAGTACGCTGGTGTGAGACGCTTGTTAAAGACGCTTGTTAAAGACGCTTGTTAAAGACGCTTGGAAAGACGCGCAGGCTGATGGCTCACTGACCGCCTACTCGGTTGTGTGCTGCCCATTATTCTTCAAGTAGTGCAATTACTTCGTCTTTTAATTTAGGCAAATTGTTTATTACGATACTCCAAATAAGGTTATCTGAGATTTTATCATAACCGTGTATTATCCTGTTACGTGTGCCGATAATTTTCTCAATATTATCAAGTTGGAAATTCTTGTCTTTCTTGATTATACGATTTGCCGCTTCGCCAATTATTTCCAAATTACGCTCAATAGCCCTTTTTGTTTTGATGTCAGAAACATACTCCTCAAAAATCCTTGATCTGCTATCATAATAGCTATCGATTTCATCGATTGATTGCAAAATATCATAAAGCCAAGTTTTGATATCATCATCCATATATTATTTGTTTAGAAGAGTCGATGGATTTTCTTAGATATGGATTTTTAACAGCTTTATCCTCAAGTAAGTCTATCTGCCTTCCGAGCAATTCCTCCAAAGAAGTTTTCAAGTCAAAATAATTATCTGCGTAGTCGTAAAGGTCAACTCCTGAGAAATCGACCAACAGATCTATATCACTTGATTTTTTAAAATTATCGGTCAAGATTGAGCCAAATACAAATAGTTTTGAAACCTTATGTTTATTACATAAAGCTCTAATTTTATCTATATTTTCGTCAATTATTCTCATATCCAAAAATACAAACTTTTTTAATCTTACTGAAAATTGTTGGTGTGAAACGTTTTGGAAGGTTGTTCACAACGGTTATCGTAAGATAAATTATCAATCTAAAGAGTGTGAGCCTTCCAAAGTCCGATTCCCAGTAGACAATCTAGCCCTTTATAAAATTAAGGAATAGTAAAGAGCGACCAAGGAGATGATGGGCAAACCCGTTCCACGCGGGCCGTATACGAGATGGGGTCCAGACCCGTAAGTACGGTGGTGTGGACGCTTGTTAAAGCCGCTTGGAAAGACGCTTGGAAAGCCGCACACCAGTGGACTTTAAGGCTCATGATTATCTCAATCTATTTCTTATCTCATAATTTACTTTTCTTAATTCTTTAGTTTAAGCCCCGTTCTTTCAAGACAGCTTCTAATTCCTTGTTCTTATTTGCGCTTTTCAGCGATTTGTAAATGAAAACTGCTGGAATCAACATTGGTATCAGGAATACCAATTGTTTTTCGGGATTCAAGCTCCAAGCAACCACTCCAAATATGAGTATTCCAGCAAGAAAACCAATAGCGGTTGCATTAAAGAGCTTGGATTGCTTCAGCTTTTTTTTCTCGACCAATAGTTCCCCGTCGGTCAATTTGTAAAAGTCTTTCTTTTCCATAGTACCCTGTTTTAAGAATTTTTTTGTATTTGAGCCAACGTAGTAAATAGTTACAACTACTAAGTTTATATCCGTTTTAATCTTACCCATTTACCATATAAATATAGATATAAATTGTACATCTAATATACAATTGTACTACTTTAAAACCACATTATAGTTAGTAAAATGTTTTAAGCCATTATCAAAAAAAATCCCTGTTGCTATTAAAAACAACAGGGATTTTTCAACTTTTTGATTCTACTTAGTACTGATTGTTATTGGTTGGCTGCACTTGTTGCCACTGCGTATTGTTCATATTTGGGTCTAAATTTGGGTTGTAGTTATAATTATTTGTACCCATGTATTGGTTGTTGCCATTCATATAATATTGGTTGTAACCCGATTGTACTTTTATTTGCTGGCCAGTTTGTGGATTGTACATATTTTGTTGTTCCCAAATGCCATCTACAACCTGCTCTTGCATTCTGTCAGAAGCTGCGCTGTTGTTCCAATAAGTATCCATAGACATTTGGCTGGCAGCATTGTATGAGTCAACATGTGCTTTTTGTGTAGCTTGAAAAGCCGCATTGTTGTTTTGCATCCTAGTATTGTGGTTGTTCCAAGATGCCTGGGATTTTTGTTGCTCTCTTTGGTTATGAGCAGCAATATATTGCGGATTCACTTTAAAATTTAACAAAGCGTAGATGTAATCTTTTTTGGCTTGTTCAAAATTCTCTGGTTTGGCGGTTAGTTGGTTCATGTAGTACATAGACATGCCACCAACCTGAGATATTGAACGAGTAAAATGTATTATGACCAAGCCTTTGCTTCCATCAGGGCCATTGCACTCTATGCCCATGGCTTCGTGCCTGTCTTGCGTAGGCATCACTTTCCAGTACCTGGCATAACTTTGTCTGTCAAATTCTGCTATTTCTGGCAGTGCATAAGTATTGGTTACCGTACCTCCTAATTGTTTTATTCTAGGGATGATGTCTACTTGGGCCACTTGGCTTACAGAATTAAACATTCTTTGTTGGTCTAAAAAAGTACCTCCCGGTAGATCGCCAGCCTCGGTGCCGTTAGGCCCCTTTATAATGCCGTTTTCTATTCTCCAGTTAGATGGAAGTGGTAAGTGACCCACCAACATACCTGTTTTAGGGTCGGTAATTGGATTCATTTTAATATCACCATTGCCAGTTTGATTATACGAAGTATTGCTATAAGTAGCTTGTTGCCCGTTCATTTGTGCGGTATAATCGTGGTTGTAGGTGTTTTGACTATTGGAGTACACTTGCCCGAAAAGAGGAGAAAAAGCCATAAAATATACGATAGAAAAAAGGATGATAGATTTCATGATAAAAAAGTTTTTGTTGTTGATTCACCCTTGTATCGCAGGCCAAAAGAAAAGGTCATCAAAAAAAAATTTTTTTTTTTCATGATGACCTTTACTCCCCTTTTGCTATCCATGTACAACTGAAGATAAGCCCACGGCTTATTCATCAAAATCAATTCATCTACTTAATACACTATATTATGCTAAAAGAAGATAAAGTTACCTTGTACAATCCTATTTTGTATTTCTCTATATTATTGCTCTTACTAAGCACTGCAAGTTGCAATGATGATGAAGTAAACCCCAATGCCATACAAAATGCCAGTTCACAGTTATGCAACCAAGTTACTGGGCCCAAAGCCATTTATTGGGATTTATCCAATGGCATACCTAGGGTTGATTTACCCAACGGGCAGCCCCCAGTAATCGATAATTTTGGCGGTACTTTCTCCCATCCTGATTTTCCTCTATTGGGTTTCAATTATCCTGTTGGTTGGAATCCCGTGGCTTTGAGAGGCCCACAAACAGTAGGGGTTAATTTGGTAAGACAAGATGGCAATGGGGTGTGGCGCTGGTTTAGCACGTCAGTTAATGGTTTTGTTGGAGCTAGGCAGGTACGCGATTTCGAAATTACTACTATGAGGCAAAATTTAGGTCTTTCGGCAAATGTCACCAACATATGCGTGAATGAAGGCACCGCATCGCCAGCTCCAGGTATAGTTCAAAGCTTTTCCAATATCTTGATCAGTGTAGATGGTTTTACTGCACTAGTGGTTGCCAATGCCACCAATGTTGAAGGACTGCCTACTACGCAAACCAATGTGCAAGTTGCCATAGGACCTTCTGCTCAGTTCGACGAATTGATTTTTGATGTATATCTGCCTATAGGGTTTCAATTACTTTTTGGAGATAAACCTCGCGACTCTGACGGTGATGGTGTAATTGACCTTCGCGATAATTTTCCTAATGACCCTACAAGGGTGTAAGTTTGTGTTTAATTTTTAAGATAACTAAACAAAAAATGGTAAAATATTAAAGATTTGATAAATGTATGGTTAGCAAATTCCTACTTGATAGTAACCTATTTATGCATCAGGCAAGGGTTAGTAAAAGTCTTCACTTGACTGAAAGCTACCTCTTACTCTTCTGCCAACGAAACGAAAATTATCGATGAGAACATGGAATATACTTGGGACTGAACATAATAGATCATATTTCCAATACCCATTTTATGCAGACAAACACATAGGCCTCGATAAATTTCTTTCAAAATTTGTGAATGATCTTAAAGAAGGAGGTTGGTCAGAACAGATCCCACGTTCATAAACTGTTATCAATTAAATAAAAACCATACATACGAAATGAATACAATAAAAAGAGAAGAAGACGGATTGTACGAACAGGAAACCATCTCAAAAATCGAAATGGAAACCATCCTCGAAAAAAAATTACTGATATGTAAGTGTGTCGCACCAGTTATAAGCGAGCTCGAGTTCATGACTTTCTTTCACGAAGTTGGTGGATTGGTGGAGCGATATGGTATTAAAAAGCTGATATTCGATAAGCGAAGCCTTAGGGTTTTTCATCAACCTTCTATGGAATGGTACCATGTACATTGGAAAAAGGAGATGGCCAAGGTTGGCCTGAAGACCTATAGAAAAATACTCCCCGAAGATAAGGTCTTTAAAATGAGCGTAGAAATAGGAAGGAAAAAGATAAGAGAGAAGAACCCAGAATTTAATTTCGAGGATTTTGACATACAGTACTGCGAAAGTATCGAAGAGGCCATATCGAAATAGTGCAATTTAACGTAGGGCAAGCATCCTATATCTTAAGAATCGAGAAAGTATACAATATTGGCCAAAAAGACTACGTTGGCTTCGTTGAATATTTTTTAGGGATAAATTAGTTGTATAATGGAGAATATCGATAGGGTTCGGACGGTCCCGGTAATCACATCTGAAATCTTACCAGATAAAGGAATACTGATATGTACTTGTAATGTACGAGGCATGGATGGACAGGAATTCAAAGATGCCTTTCAAGAGATAGGCCAAATGGTGAGGGAGCATGGTATTAAAAAGCTTATTTTTGACAAACGGTCCCTGAGAGTGTTCCATAGGGATTCTATGGAATGGTACCATGTACACTGGAAAAGGGAAATGGCCAAATATGGATTGAGGGTCTACAGGAAGTTGTTACCCGACGATGACATCTTTAGGATGAGCGTGGATATCGGGAAAAGAAAGATATTAGTCAGACATCCCAGTTTTAAATTTGCTGATTATGATATCCGGTATTGCAATAGTATAGAAGAGGCAGTTGATACATAGAAATCTTGCTATACATTCATCAAAATTATCCATGAATTGTGGCACAGTGCACGTATGACGCACAATCTACTTGTAAAATTTCACAAGGGCTGTGAGTTAGGGTGACCCTACCACAGCCCTTGGAAATTATAATTATAAAAATGTATACTTACTATACGTTTTTGCCAAAACGTGCTGTCGGTTTCCAAAACCGACAGATAAGAACAACATTTTCAGTATTTTTAAATTTCGGATATAAGTATCCGGCATCACTTTAAAGCTTATGTGTGTAGCCAGAAATGTATAGTTAGATTATCTATAAGCTACATAGATACTTTGAGTATACAAAGAATCTAATTGGCATCT
Source organism: uncultured Thalassovita sp. (assembly GCA_937129345.1). Taxonomy (GTDB): domain Bacteria; phylum Bacteroidota; class Bacteroidia; order Cytophagales; family Flammeovirgaceae; genus Chondrinema. Next base: position 5,591 of record CAKZMZ010000031.1, read on the forward strand.
GTACCCCATAACAACTTGGTAAGCTTAAACATAAGAGGTCTGTGCTTTGCTATCCAATTATATATGTTATCAGAAAGGACTCTGAAGAAACTGTATTTATGGTACCACGCGTGTAAAAAATTAATAGGAGAACGAAAATGCATGAAGCTCCTATAAGCAGAATCAGGCCCGCTAAAGACTTTCCCATTGGTTTCGATTAGCCTTGATGCTTTCTTAAACTCCTTTAAAGGAATAGATTGAAAGCGCTCATATACATCCTGATATTTTTCATATTGTAACTTTTCACCGGTTTTACTCCGCCAAACAGTTATCCAATATTTGCAAAACTCACACTCGCCATCCCAAACAAAAGTAGGTTTTATGGGAGGATTCGATACTCGATTTATGGTTTTAAACATTTAATTATTAGGTTTCGTTTAAACCTTCTTTTTACTATTTTCCTTCAGAACCTGGCGTCATACGATTATGCTCAGCTTCCATTCTTTGATGGTCTTTAAGCATCATTGCATGCTCCTCTTCCATCCTGTCATGCTCCTTTTGAATAAGTTCGATTTGTTCATTTAGTTTTTTCTGCGTAAAATTTTTAATATCAGGGTCTTGCAAAAATGCTGTGTGTTTTTCAAATGTAAATTCGCTACATTGAAACGGCACCCATTTTACGATACCTAGCTTTTACGAACATGAAAATACCATAAAGCAGTAACCCAAAAGCTACTATTGCGAGAACGATAGTACCCCACTCAGACTGGGACTGTATAAACTCCAAAGCCTTTTCGGTACCACCAACCTTTGAGGCATTCGCAGTAAATGCTGCCCTAAAGAAAAAGAAAGAGATGACCGCCATGACCAAACCGCGGGCAGTATATCCGACCTTCCCGGTTTTTAGCATAATTTTCCTTGCTCTGGCATCCAAGCCTGTGCGCCCAATTTTTTCTTTAAATTTACCAGAATAAGCCCTGTAAAGTTGATATATAGCTTTTGCTACTAAAAAAAGGGCTAAAAGACCAACAATCCATCGACCCATAGGTTCTGCTAAAATTGTAGCCACCATACTTTTTTTTGAACTGCCTCCTCCACTAGATCCACTGCTTATAAGCAATTCTATGGCTGAGTAGGTCAAAATGCCATAGGTTATACCACTAATTGCATAGGCAATTCTCTTTAGCGTACCGTTGTCATTATTCTGTTTATCCTCTGGATCGGCAATAGCTTGGTAAAACCTCCAAAATACATAACAGGTAAGTCCTAAAGTCAAAACAGATAGAAGAACCTGCCCAAAAACCTGATCCTGTATAAATTTAAAGACATCTTTTAGACTACTTACTTCTCCGCCTAAACCCGATGCCGCCATTATAGTCAATATTGCTGCAATAGAATAGACGACTCCTTTACTGGCAATTCCAAATCTTGCTACTTTTACTTTACTGTCCTTTTCCATTTTATTAGATTTAAATCGCCCCTATCGACTTATGCCGATAAGGGCGCTTGTTTAATGTAAATCGCTTATATTATTTGCTTAGCGTTTTTGATTTCTTGTTCAATCTGCGATTTATTATTGATAAAATTGTGATTGCTATTAAAATTGTTTTGTGGCTTATTACCTAATATAAAGTGCTTCACATTCAAATCTTCAGTTTTTGGTAAGCTTACAATAATTCTATCGGATACTCTCACTGTATTATCGCCAAGATCTTCACCTTCATCTTCTAATTCAGAAATAACGTAAAGATTATTTTCGGACATGTATACTTCTTCAATATCGAGTTCTCTCTTATACTCACTTACCTCTACTTCTACCTTAATCGTTTTTTCCCTGCTTTCATCCATGCCTGGTGAGCTTATATTTATGTAAGGTATATCTACTTCTGTTTCCTCCATTACCATGATTACCTTAGGTACCTTCACTTTCTTCTCTCTAGTACTTACTTCTACATTGGCCCAATCTACGTCATATTCAGGGATATTTCCATCTTCCACATCCATTTCAACTTCTGGCATCTCGCCTGACTCTTCTTTGTCTACTGAACATGCAAAAGTTAAAAATGAGAATGTTGCCAATAACATTACTGTTTTTCTGTAATCCATTATTAATAATTTTAAAGTTTAAAAAATTTATTTTGATGTAACTTTTCTTTTTTCTATTTATAGAACCACTATTAAAGCGTGTATAACTCCGGGTACAAAAACCAATAAGGTCAATACTAGATTTAACCAAAAGGTTGTACTAATACCCGATTCGAGCGCTACCGCTACAGGTGGCAGAAAAAAAGACAATATTATCTGTAATATCTTCATAATTATATAGTCGTTGAACAACCACCTTACAATTAGTGATTGCATGTTATGATAGGATACAGCTCGTACAATACTGTGCTATATACTATTCTATTTCAAAATATCTAAGTTGGCTTTTGTTTGTTAATCAAGACAGTGTTATCCGTTAGATGCTGTCTCCAAAATATCCATCTTCCTGTAAGAGGCACTAATCTCATGAAACTGCAGCGTTACCATATCCATTAATTTTAATGGAAGCCTATCTTTCTCTATCACTTTTTCATAGGTCTCTAGTGCTGCCTTCTCTCCTCTAATACATTCTTCTAATAAAGCCTCATCGGTATTTCCTGAAAAAGTAGCCTTTACGTCTATCCATATTTGGTGTATGTCTCCTTTGGTAGAATCTATGTCTCCAACTTCTTCACCGTATATGGCACGAGCCTCTCTATCTAACTCTGCAGCGTAGCCTCTTCTATATTGAGCTATTCTATTAAAAAGTGTTTGTAAGTTACTATTCACTGTTTTTTTTGCAGCTTTCTGATATCCTTCTGCTCCATCATTACAGACTTTTATAATGGTTTTGATATCATTGCATGCTTTTTTTTGGTCTTTTTCCATAGTTTAAAAAATTTATATGATTTAAAAAATTGATTGATTAATAGACTTTAAGTATTTTCTTGAGGTTGTTTTGAGGATACAAAAGCGAGTGCTTCATCCATTTGAGATGTATCAAAATACCGTTCCTCAAATCCTTTTTTTAAACGCTCAAAGAAAAAAGAATCGATAGCGATTAAGGTCTTAAGAATATTGGAATGCGCCACAATGGCAATATTTCCAATTTTCTCAAATTCTCTAAATGTTACAATTGTATCTTCCATAAAAGCCTTTACATTGCTTTTATTCAATTTTAATTCGTCTAACCTTACGAGTAGATGTACATGATCAAAACCTTCATCTATTTTTTCTTGGAAAAGCTTGCGAGCAAGTTTTTCGTCCGATTCGGTGTAGCCATCTATGATTTCAATCGCCAATACATTTCCGACAAAAGGTTCAATTTTCTTTATCATTTCAAAGTTTCGATTAAGTTGATAAAAAATAATTGTATGTTTTATATGTAATTTGTTTAACTATTATACATTTTTACCTTACTACTAGGCAAAAGTCATTTTATCATGCCACCCCTTCAGGGTTTTACAAAAATGTGTAGTAGTAAAATCAAAACTCTTTCTTCAAGAGTCTACCTCTAAATATCTAGTTCCTTACTGTCTTTAAAAGTACAATTACCGTTCTTCTATCTACTGTCTCCTAAAAAATGGGCTGAGAGGGTATAAACGTAATGCGTCTGTAAAATCTGATAAGCTATGTAGAGCAAATTCTACGATATGGTAAAGAGCTCCGAAAAAAAATCCCCACTACAGATTCGGGTAAGCACATCCATACTTTACTACATAAAATATTAAAATAAACATATGGGACTTAATTTGCTATCTGTTCTTTTATTTAAGTGCCCTATAAGAAATATAGGAAATAAAAAATAGGCCGTACCTGTTTGGTTATGCTCGTTATTTCTATAGTACTAAATAAGTATTCGAATTGTATCGACTGCCTTTCTGACAAGTGGCTCGATATTTTCATTATTATAGTAAAGGCAATAACTCCGGCCAAAGTTTTATATACAAAAATTATGGTCCATGAACTATAGACAGGCATTCTTGCTAAAAAAGTATGATGGATAAAATCCCTTCACTTATTCGAGATATAAATCTTGATCATTGGGAGCATGTCCTGCCGCTCATTTTAAATTTATAAAACAACTAAAAGCATTTTTTATGAAAAAGGTATTGATATCGATATTGAGTGCAGTTATTTCTGCAGTAACCGTTAAGTTAACACAGCATTTCCTTGATAAGGGTTATGAAAAAAGCCAATCTAAAAGACCACCAAAGCGCAAAGATAAGATAGATGATAAAGAGACTTTAATTTCTGTAGTATCTTGGAGTATAATTTCTAGTGTAGTGGCCGGCATATTAAAAATACTCACCATGCAATTGACAAGAAATGCCTTACCGGGTTCTTTAAAAGATGAATTGTAATAAGTGATTATACAGAATCAAATTTACTTAAAACCACTCTATGGTTATTTAATCGCAAGTAGGGTTAAAAAAAAAGGAGACAAGCTCCCTTACTTCTTTAACCTATTCAATGTCCGTTTCATGGTTTAAAGGATAAATATTTTGTTTGGATATGAGTATATCCTTATATCTACCTACAGGCCTTACTCTCACTTTGTTTTCAGTAACCGCCATAATTTTAAAAGTGGTAGAGGTATCTACAGAAAATTGGGTTTCTAAATCTATGCTTGAAGGATGCTTCAATCTTACAAGCGTATATAAAAACAATCTATTTATTTTACCCGTACTTGTCTCTGTCTTTTTTATAAAGGGGTATGGGTCTAATGGCCCTTTTCCTCTTTTATAAATACCAAAGTGCAAATGTGGTGCAGTGGTTATGGCATTGCCCGTATTGCCTACTGTTCCCAAGGTATCACCTATGCTAACCTTATCATGCTCTACGAACTGAGAATCTAAGTGGGCATAATAAGCACTTATACCTTTTATGGCATTGTGTACCCAAACTGTTTTTCCACCGAGTTTGCCGCTTCCTTTAAAGGCGATGCCATTTACGGTAGACAAAATCGGAGTTCCTTTTTCTGCAAAGATATCCACCCCAATGTGGGTTCTTTTACCAGCATCACGAGTATCTCCAAAAAAGCTTTTTACTGCATCATTACCTGCGCCGAGCACAGGAAATATCATTTGTGGTCTTTTGTAGATATTCAAGGTATATTCACCATAAGACATCAGTTTTGGCTGTATCTTTAAGAGATAATCACTGTCTTCTTTAACATTGATTTCAGCAATGCCACTTATACCTGTTTCATAAGATTTGATGGCTTTGCTTTTATATCCTTTTTTATAAATCTCAACAAAAAAATCTAAATCGCTTTCTAAGGAAATAGCAATAATTTCTCCCGCTTTGCCTTTGAACTCAAAGGCACTGGCTTCGGTATCTTCAAAATCATAACTGCCCTTTTCTTTGTAAGGCAATGTAACATTTAGTGTTATTGAATCTGCTCTTCGCCAAGAACCTTTCCATTCTTTTTCTGTATTTTCATCATATACTTTTTTGCCTATAAATCTTTTCTCATAGGTATTTCTAGGTGTATTGTATACCATAATCTGCAGTTTTGTACAAAGGCTCAGACCTAGTACCAAAAGTACAAAAATGGCAAATTTGCCTATTGTTTGCATGTATATTATAATTAGTGGATGGAGGGTTTTACATATTTTTTAACCCTCTATCAATAGATTAAATTGAACCTGTTGTATCATTTTAATGGACTAAACCATTTAACGCTAAAAGTTTGCAGTACATAAATTTTGGACTTCGCCTTGTTTTAGACCTATTTTCGCTGAATCTATCCAACATTTCCCACCCCTAATTTCATTTTTCTTTATTTATTTGAAAACTGGAA
>CAKZMZ010000032.1 GCA_937129345.1 uncultured Thalassovita sp.
ATTCTTCTTGGCAAACATAGGCAGCATATTCTTTAGTAAAGCTGATATGCACTTGATAAATAGCCCCCGGTTCTGTTCTGATCAATTCTGATAAATCTATGGCAAAACGGTTCCATTTGCTCATGTCTGCATTGCCCGAGGCGTTTAACTTCATATTTTTGAGCACAATAGGTCTGGCAACGCGCTTCATTTCGCCTCTTCCGCTTAGCTGGTTGATCTGTAAAAACTGGGCAATGTTTTCTTCATAAATGCGCATGACCCTTACATCCACTTCGTTCAATCCTACGGCTTCAAAAGGTAAGACCAAACCTCTGGAGTCTGGCAAAATGGTGCCTCTGCCCACGAAGCGTACTTCGGGTTTCATCTGCTCAAAGGTAAGTTCCATAGAGCTACTTTCCTGCAAGGCATAACCTTGGCTGTTTTTAATGCCGGGTGAGATGCGTATGTTTTTGCTGCCTGTTTGCCGTACCGAAGGATATACCAAAATCTCGTTGGCATTGATTTGGTAGCGCAAGCTGCGCAGATTTCCGACTTGCACCAAACCCTCTAGTTCTTGATTCTCTTGTAAAGGATCTGAGAAGCGCAAAACCACATATTGTTCAGGGCTTTGTACCACTTCGCTTTGCATCAATTTAAAATCGCCTAGGGCAGGGACTTCAATTTCTTCTTTGCCTTCTAAATTAGCTCCAAGGGGGTCGCCATCCCATTGTAGGGTAAGTTGTGCTCCGTTTTCGGTTCGGTTAATGTCATTAATGGTGAAGTAGTGCACAAGGCCATCATCTGCGGGATGCGTCCAAGAAACATTTAACTTTTCATCTCTGAGGCTGGCTGTCAACACTTTTTCAACTTCTTCGGCTTCTGCTACATCGGCCGTGTAGATTTTACCCTGTAGTTTTTGCACACTCAAATCGTTGTTTTCACCAGGGGCGAGGCCTTCTATTTCTACATCGAAATTTTGTGTTATGGTAGCAAACTCGTAAGAAAGCATCTCCATGCCTTCAGGTAAGTCATCTACTATTGAGGCCAGATTAAATTCCAATACATAGGTCTCTCCCGATTTTAGAGTATTTTCTGGTTCAAATTCTAAGGTGCGCTCATCTACCCACGTTGCATTGCCCTGTATGGCAGGGTCAAAACTAAATAAACTGGCATCGGCCACTTGCCCCACACGAGTGGAGTCTGCATAGCGCTCTGCCAATTGTATTTTGACAGGCGCTTTTTTTGAAATCACTCCAGCGGTGTAGGCGCTTACGTATGCCGAATAAGAAGCATCTACCGTGGTCTTGATGCTCTTTTTGGCCTTTAATGAGTTTGAAAAATATAAAAACCCGCCAATGGAGGCCCCGATAATAACTGTAGCGATGATCAACTTTTTAGTGACGCTTAGCAAAAGCAAAGAAGTAGTAGCTAGCGGTTTCATATATAAATTTGTCTAGTGGAATGTAGGGAGATAGTTTGATTCAAATATGCCAATATTTTGGCTTTTACTTGTAGGTAAAGCTGGTAAAAAACTAAAAAATAGCACAATAAGTAAGTTGGTGAAGATTACTTAATGTTCGGTACTAATGTATGGGTTTTATTTGAATAGAACTAGGAAAAAGTGCTTGTTTTTACTTCTTAAGCGGCTTTAATAAATATTCTAAACCATTCAATTTGATCTCGTGCATGGTGGCCAGTAGCATACCTAGCTTGCCCGAGGGAAAGCCTTTGTTAGCAAACCAATTGAGGTAGGGGGCGGGCAAATCGCACAATACCGTGCCTTTGTATTTGCCAAAAGGCATTTTCATTTTAGTAAGTTGTATGAGGATTTCCCTTTGTCCTTCCATCCAATATTATATTTGGTGATGCTTTACATGTATGATGCTGCTCAAAAAGTATTGCATTTATGGATTTGCGAAAAAATACAAATGTGAAAAATTAAATAATGAATATCACTAGCTTTCTAATTTTTGCTTTAGTCGATCAAGAGCAGTATTTAGAAAGTGCGCTGTCCGCTTTTTCTTCGCCCAAGGTCTTGGCCTTTCTCAAATCCTCGCAGGGATCTCCCTTTTTAGAAAGGGCCTTTAATACTCCTCTTTGAAAATACGCACCTGCATGGTCTGAATCGTAGCGCAATGCATTGTTATAACTCTCCATAGCACCACGAACATTGCCCTGTTTGATCAAAGCCACTCCTTTTACATAAAAAGCATCTGCCGAACGGCTATCGATCTTCAGCACCTCGTTCATGTCTATAATGGCTTGGTTGTAGTTTTCTAGCCTAAAGTTGCACATGCCTGCACCCATTCTATAGTCTGGATTATAAGGATCCAGTTTGGCTGCCATTCTGTAATCTTTTTTGGCTTCTTCTAACTTGCCTTGTTCTTCTAGCGCTCTTGCTCTATTAAAATAGCTGGGGGCATCTTTGGGGTGGTCTTTGATGTAGTTAGTATAGGAGACAACTGCTTCTTGATAATCTTTTTGAGCATATAAATCATTACCGCGCTCAAATTCATTGGCCGAACAATTAGTTAAAAGTAGGATCGTGGCGGCTATACAGCCTATCTTTAAAAACTTCATGTATATCTTTTTAATCAATAAGTAATCTGCCCCTCTTGGAGTGCTTTAATTTTTTGCAAAAGTAGTAGATATTTACTTCGCTAGGCAATGAAAGGTTAATGAAGAAAGATTTTTTTGAAGTGTGGTGGGTTATTCTTCGTCTATTACATAGATATCCTCGCCGCGCTTTTTGAAAAGATATTTTTCGCGAGCAAATTTTTCTAGCTTTTTGGCATCGCTAGAAAGTTCTTGCATGTTCTCGTCTATCCTTATGATTTCCTTCTCGTAGTAGGCTTGTTCTTCTTTAAGCGCCTTTTGCTTTTGGTTTAACTTATAATTGCTCAGCACACTATTGCTATCAAAAAACAACATCCATACTAAAAAAGTAGCACCAGTGATGAAATAGATATTACCGAAAATTTTGAGTAATTGCTTAACGTATGGAGAATCTTTCATAAAGATATTTTTAAAAATCTGTGTTGAGTACTAGCTCAAAAAATATGATAACACTAAAATAGGTATTACAGTGCGTATTGTCAATAAAAATGTTAAACAGTCACTTTGTATTAGGCTTTTTATGTATTGTAAATGAAATAGTTAAACGGCTTTTGGCCTAATGTTAAAACATTGAAAATAATAAAGCCCAATAAATTTGTCGGTGAGCAAGCGACTCGTTGGTAAAGTTTCATGTAAAAATGTGTTGTTTGAGTTTTCCGGGACTCGAGCCACCTATCATAGAATTTTTGATTTGAGTATAATAAAATACAGATTAAATCCTAGGGTAACATGTTCAGGTTTACAAAACACGAACAGCTAATGGTTTCTTTCTAAAATTAAAGGAATCATCCCAAACAGTCATGCTAAACATGTTTTCATTATTACATTTGAGGCAAGATTAGAGAACAATGAGCACTAACAGCAAAGCACTGATCATAGGCAGCGGCATAGCGGGTTTGGCATTATCGGTAAGATTGGCCGTAAAAGGTTACAAAGTACAGGTTTTTGAAGCAAACGCTTATGCGGGAGGCAAACTATCAGAAAGAGAACAAGATGGCTTTCGCTTTGATGCGGGACCTTCACTTTTTACCATGCCCCATTTTGTGAGCGAACTCTTCGAAATAGCCAGAAAAAATCCATCCGAGCATTTTAAATACAAAAGGTTGGAGGTGGCCTGCCGATATTTGTATGAAGACGGCCTAGAGGTAGATGCCTTTGCCGACCAAAACGCCTTTAGAAAAGAACTGTCTGAAAAGTTTGGGGAAAGCGAAAAAAGCGTAGAGAAGTTCCTAAAAAAGAGCCGAGAGATCTACTCCATTACCGAAAATGTATTCTTGAATAAATCGCTGCATAAACTTTCTACCTATCTCAATGCTGGCACGATTAAATCGATGATGCAATTGTATAAGTTGCAGATTTACAGCTCTATGTATAAGGCTAATAGCCAATTTTTTAAGAATGAGCGTACTGTTCAGTTCTTTAACAGATATGCTACTTATAATGGTTCTAACCCATATAAAGCACCCGCCACGCTCAATGTAATTCCCTATTTAGAAAATGAAATTGGGGCATTTTTTCCCGAAGGAGGCATGTACAACATTACTAAGAGCATTTACCGTTTGGCCAAATCTTTAGGGGTAGAATTCAATTTTAATATGCCTGTAGAAGAGATTTTAATAGAAAATGGCAAGGCCAAGGGAATTAAAGTAGATGGCGAAAAGCTTGAATCAGACCTTGTAATTAGCAACATGGACATGGTGAGCACCTACCGAAGATTGCTGGGCAAACACAAAGCGCCCGAGCGATTATTAAGACAAGAAAAATCGAGCTCAGCCCTGATTTTTTATTGGGGTATGAATAAGACCTTTCCGCAATTGGATTTGCACAACATCTTTTTCAGCAATGATTACAAAAAAGAATTTGATGCCATAGCAGCGGGTAAGTCAATTGATGATGATCCCACCGTTTACGTCAACATTAGTTCTAAATATGCACCTAATGATGCACCCGAAGGTGCCGAAAATTGGTTTACTATGATCAATGTACCCAACAACCAAGGCCAAGATTGGGATGCGCTCATAGCTGAAGCAAGGGAAAACATCCTGCACAAAGTATCTAAAACCCTCTATACAGATGTAAAAAAGCTGATTGTTACAGAGGCCATCTTAGACCCTAGAACCATAGAGAGCAAAACCTCATCGGCGCAGGGAGCGCTGTATGGCAACAGCAGCAACACGCCTATGGCGGCATTTTTTAGGCATCCTAACTTTTCGGGCAAGTACAAGAATCTGTATTTCTGTGGAGGGAGCGTGCACCCCGGTGGTGGTATTCCGCTTTGCATGCTATCAGCTAAAATTACCGCTGATATCATCTCTAAATCTAATTAAATTACTTTCCATTGTAGAGTGGGTTTTTATTGGTTAACTTTATTTAAGTACTAATACTATAAATTATATACCATGAGAAACTACTTTTTTTTAGCTGCGGCAGCCCTTTTTTTAGCTGCTTGTTCGCAAGCCCCAGAAGATAATGCCGAAATGGGAAAACCTCCCGCAAAGTACACCATTGAGCAGTTTATGGACGTAACCGAAATCAATGGCAGTTCATTCTCTCCTGATGAAGCCAAAATCTTATTCAATAGCAAAGCTTCGGGGATTTACAATGCTTATACCATTGATATAGAAACGGCCGAGCAAACCCAAGTTACTCAATCAGAAGACAACGCCATTTTTGCACGCGCTTATTTTCCAGAAGACGAGCGATTTATATTTACAAGCGACCAAGGGGGCAATGAGATTACCCACATTTACATAAAAGAACCCAACGGTGCAGTAAAAGACATCATCAAAGACAGCACAGCTAAGGCTAGTTTTTTGGGATGGAGCCAAGACCGCTCTAAATTTTATTACGGCTCTAACAGCAGAGATGCACGATTTTTTGATATGTACCAAGTGAAAGTAAATCCTTTAGAAGATGAAGGTAATTTGTACACTTCAACCATGGTCTATCAAAACGAAGAAGGGATGAACCCAAGTGCCATTTCTAACAATGGTAGGTACGTGGTGCTTTCTCAAACCATTACGACATCAAACAATAATTTGTATTTGCTAGATACTGAAACCGGTGAGAAAAAATTGTTGACTCCACACGAGGGAAGCATCAGTTACAATGCCCAATATTTTAGCCTTGACGATAAGAAGTTGTTCTATTTAACAGATGAAGATAATGAATTCATGTATCTCAAAAGTTATGATTTAGAAAGCGGTGAAACAGCCGAAGTACAAAAAGAACCTTGGGACATAATGTACGCCTATCTTTCTAAAACTGGTAAATACAAAGTAATTGCTACTAATAAAGATGCAAGTACCGAAATAAAGATCTATGATGAAGAAGCGGGTAAACAGCTTTCTTTGCCAGATATGCCTGAGGGAAACATTACTTCTGTAAATATTTCTGATAGCGAAAAGTTGATGACTTTTTATGCCAGTAGCTCCAAATCTCCCAACAATTTGTATCTCTACAATTTCGAAACACAAAAAGTGAAGAAATTGACCGATACGATGAATCCAGAAATTGTCCCTAATGATTTGGTAGCCGGCGAGGTGATTCGATTTGAATCTTTTGACGGGATGGAAATTCCTTCCATTTTGTACAAACCTAAGGGATTAAAAGAAGGCGAAAAAGTACCTGCTATGCTCATGATCCACGGCGGCCCCGGCGGACAAACCCGTTTGAACTACACACCGCGCATTCAATATTTTGTGAATCACGGCTACGCTATTTTAGCAGTAAACAATAGAGGTAGTTCTGGCTATGGTAAAACATTTTATGCAGCCGATAATCGTAAGCATGGTGAAGATGATTTGCAAGATTGTGTGGAGTCTAAGAAATACTTGGCCACTTTAGATTACATCGATGCAGATAAAATCGGAATTATGGGTGGCAGCTATGGAGGCTACATGGTAATGGCAGCATTGGCCTTTGCCCCTGAAGAGTTTGATGTTGGCGTCAATTATTTTGGAGTGACCAACTGGATAAGAACACTAAAAAGTATTCCGCCATGGTGGACCTCTATGAAAGATGCCTTGTACGAAGAGATGGGCGACCCTGTGGTAGATTCTGTGATGCTCTACAACAAGTCTCCTTTATTTTATGCCGATAGGATTACCAAACCTTTCATTGTTTTGCAAGGTGCCAACGACCCAAGAGTGCTTAAGGTAGAATCAGACGAAATAGTAGCGGAAGCAGAGAAAAACAACGTGCCTGTGGAGTATGTGGTTTTTGATGATGAAGGCCATGGATTTGTAAAAAAAGAGAACAACATTGCCGCCTCAAAAGCTGTGTTGAAATTTTTAGATAAATACCTAAAAGGCGAAGAGGAAGAGGAAACGCAAGCCAGTTTATAAAGCGGATTTGTGTAAAGATTAACATATGGCCCATGACTTAAGTTATGGGCTAATTTTTTGATCAAATGATTTGATGAATTTATTTAAACTACTGAATAGGTTTGAGAAGAAAATTAAATCGGTTCCTGTTGGTCCGTATTATGGTTCATCTGCCAATGAGTTAGATAATTTCTTTTGTGGCATTGGTAAAGCTGAAATAAGTGCATCAACAATTACATTTACCAATTATCCTTTTGAGCCTTCTTTGGTTTATCCAAACAAATCTATAAAAGCTGAACACATTACAGCCATTTGTTTAGAAGCTTACCCACCTTTGGTAAGGATTAATGAAGAAGTGGTGTTTATATCAAAAGAACAAGCAGCCGACCTAAAAACCTTTTTGGAAGACAATTCTATTCCCACTTTTAAACCAAGCAGAAATTGGGATTGGTTGTTGGAACCCTTTGTTGATACTGCTCACACAAAAGAAGAAGAGCAGAGAATCATTGATTTATTGGTAAAAAATGGTGTAACAGAGTCAGAGATAAACAACATTCGCAAAGAAGTGGAAAAGCAAATGTTGAAATATAACTTTGATACCATGCTTTGGGATTGGGCTGGCTTGGGTTTGTTGGACGTTTTATCGGCCATGCGTGTAAAGTATGGTAAAGAGCAATTTGCCGATTTTTACCAACGGGCCATGGAAATTGAACTTAGAGGAGCAAAGTGATTCAATTTTTAAGTATTAACTTTTCAGCTTCTCAATCAAGATTTTTAAAAATGCGGATATACTTACTATTTTTCGTTTTTCTGCTAAGCAATGCTTGCTCAGAAAAAACAGCCGATTCTAAAAAGGAATACCAAACACTTTTCGTAGGTAGCTTTACCACCCCAAACGAGCAAGGCATAGAAAAAGCCGATAGCATTTACATTTTGCAAATGGATCGGCAAACTGGGGAGCTCAGCAGAAAAGGAGCGGTTACGAACGTTTCTAACCCTTCTTATCTGGCCATCCATCCCAATAAAAAATACTTGTATGCAGCAGAGCGGCCCAATGGCAAAACAGGTTTTGGTTGGGTTTCAGCCTACAATATTGAAGGCGATACGCCCGAAAAAGTAGATAGTGTTTCTTCACAAGGTTACGGGGCTTGTTATGTGAGTGTGGCACCCAACGGTGTGGCACCCAATGGTGTAGATTATTCAGGCAAATTTGTATTGCTAGCCAACTACTTTGAAGCTGTAGCCTCATTTGGGATTGGGCAAAACGGCAGTTTAACAGAGGCTCTCTCTGTAAAAAAACATCAAAGAAGCTCGGTATCAACCCTTAAAAGGCAAGAAACGGCACATCCCCATATGATTTTGCCTACGCTAGAAAGTAATATGGCTTTTGTGCCTGATTTGGGCTTGGATAGTATCTTCCATTATCGTATCAGCAATGAAGGAGTATTGCAATTGCAAGCGCAAACGGCAACAGCAGAAGGAGCGGGACCAAGGCATATGACCTTTCACCCCAATAAAAAATGGGTGTATGTGCTCAACGAATTGAATAGAACGGTGGGAGCCTTTCACATAAAATCATTACAAGAACCTTTTGAGCTTGTCCAGACTATTCCGACATTAAAAAATGATGATGCACAGGTTACGGCAGCGGCTATCCATCTGCATCCCAATGGCAAGTTTTTGTACACTAGCAATAGAGGATTGAATGGAAGTACAACGCAAAGCATTTCAGTTTTTCAAATCCACCCTGAATCGGGAGAATTGACTTTGGTACAAGAGCAAAACACTAAAGGGAAAATACCACGTGATTTTGCCATTTCGCCTGATGGTAAATTTTTATTGGTCGCCAACCAAGATACCGATGATATTTTTACCTTTCAAATTGATGCAGTAACAGGTAAATTAGAAGATACCGGATTTAGTTTAAAAGTGACCGCGCCAGTCTGCTTAAAGTTTTTATAGCTTATTGGCTTGTTGGTGTGACACCAACAAGGGCAAGCAGGTTGAAACTATTAAAATAATTTAAACAATCACTGGGGTTTGGTTTCAACAAGCTAAAAGTGAAACTTTATCTTAGACCTTAGTGTGGGTTTTACCTATATTTATTTGAAAACCAACTTACAGCATGAAAGAATTTTGGAATGAGCGCTATAACGCGGAAGAATACGCTTACGGCACAACACCAAATGTATTTTTTAAGCAAGTGTTAGACGAACACAATTTAAGCGGGAAAATATTATTACCAGCCGAAGGCGAGGGGCGCAATGCCGTTTATGCTGCTAAAAAAGGTTTGGAGGTATTGGCTTTCGATATTTCTGATGCAGGAAAAAAGAAAGCCATGTATTTGGCACAACAGCAAGGTGTGCATATCACTTATGAAGTTGAAGGCTTGCATGAACTAAAAATACACCATGAGCAATTTGATGTAGCCGCCCTTATTTATACCCACTTTCCGCCGAATTTGCTTGCCGAATACCATAAAAAAATTGGAGACCTGATCAAACCCAATGGTATGGTGATATTAGAAGGTTTTAGCAAAAACAATTTGCCGCTTCGCGAAGCTAACCCGCAAGTTGGAGGCCCTGCTAATGTAGAAATGTTATTTTCAGTAGATCAAATAGCCCAAGATTTTACAGATTTTGAGCCCCTGCAATTAGAAGAAGTGGAAGTAGAGTTGAACGAAGGAAAATACCACAATGGCACAGGCAAAGTGATTAGATTTGTAGGAAGGAAGGATAAATGATGCATTGTATTAATAAACGTGAGGTTTTTACTTAAAAATCTAATAATCAATAACTTAAGTCGTCATGCTGACCACGTCATGCTGACCACGTCATTCCGAGCGAAGTGAAGGAATCTGAAAGCTATTAGCAAACAGTTTGCCGCTTCGGCGGTCCGATTCACTCCAACGCATAATCAACCCTTCAGTTCGCAAAGACGATTTTTTTGAGAGGTGTTTGGCTCAAATTCCAGAAACCTCACATTAATAAACAAATACTCAAATCCACAAATCCACAAATTAACTTTTTGTTTTTGCACTAGATTTACAAATTTTAAATTGCCTAAAAACCAACTAAAACTATTTTATGCAATCACTTTCAAGGAAACATCTCTTATATATTCTTGTGCTTTTGGCGGGCAGCTTACTTTTCTGTTGTAGACCATATGACACTATTATAAAAGGAGGTACGGTGTACGATGGCACAGGCAAGCAAGGTATGCAAACCGATGTGGGCATTAAAAAAGACCGAATAAAAGCCATTGGAGATTTGGCAGAAAAGAAGGCCAAGGTGGTGATAGACGCCAATGGTAAAGCGGTAAGCCCGGGTTTTATCAATAATTTGAGTTGGGCATATTGGCCTTTGTTAGAAGATGGCCGATCCATGAGCGACATTAAGCAAGGCGTAACCTTAGAAGTGTTCGGCGAGGGCAGTTCGCCCGGGCCTTATAATCCAGAAAGAACCGATGCGGAAAGGCTTTCTTTTGGGGAGAACATGCAGTATTTGGAGAAAAAAGGCGTATCTGCCAACATCGCATCTTTCATTGGTGCAACTACTTTGCGCATCCATCAAATAGGCGAGGACGACCGACCACCTACGGAGCTAGAGTTGCAAAAAATGCAAGAGTTGGTGCGAGAAAGCATGGAAGAAGGCGCTTTAGGCATAGGCAGTTCCCTCATTTATCCTCCAGCGTTTTTTGCCTCTACCGAAGAGTTGATTGCCCTTTGCCAAGTAGCCGCCGAGTACGATGGCATGTACATTTCGCACATGCGTAGTGAGGGCGATAAGTTAGAAGAAGCAGTAGAAGAATTGATTGCCATTGCCAAAGAAGCGGGGATTGATGCGGAGATCTACCACTTAAAAGCAGCAGGAAAACGCAATTGGGATAAGTTGGATAAAGTATTGCAGCAAATCGAAGCGGCGCAAGCCGAAGGGCTGAATGTAACGGCCAATATGTACAATTATACAGGTGCTTCTACTGGCTTGGCTGCTTGTTTGCCGCCTTGGTCGCAAGAGGGTGGCAAAGAAGCTTGGATCAAACGTTTGACCAACCCTGAAACCAAGCAAAAAATTATTGCTGAGATGCAACAACCTGAAAACGAATGGGAAAATTTTTTACAATTGGCAGGCAAGCCCGAAAATATCTTGCTCTTAGGTTTCGGCCAAGATTCACTTAAATATTTAACAGGAAAAAACTTGGGCGAGGTAGCTGAAATGCGCGGACTATCACCTGCGGAAACGGCAGTAGATTTAATTGTGGCCAATAATGGCAACATCAGTTCGGCCTATTTTTTAATGTCTGATGAAAATGTGGAAAAGCAGTTAAAGTTGCCTTACATTACTTTTTGCTCCGATGCACGGTCTATTGCCTCCGAAGGCGAGCAACTCCAATACATGACCCACCCTAGAACCTATGGCAACTTTGCCCGACTTTTGGGCAAATATGTACGAGAAGAAAAGGTGATTCCCATAGAAGAGGCCATTCACAAACTCACGGGCCTTTCTGTCCAAAAATTAAAGATTAAAGAAAGAGGCTTGTTGCAAGTGGGCTACTTTGCCGATGTAGTAATTTTCGACCCTGAGACCATCGCCGACAAAGCCACATTTAAAGAGCCGCATCAATATGCAGTAGGAGTTGACTATGTTTTTGTAAACGGGGAAATGGTTTTAAAAGAAGGCGAGCACACAGGAGCTATGCCTGGTAAGTTTGTAAAAGGGCCGGGGGTGAAGGAGTGATTAATGTTTGATTGTTAATAATGATATTAAAGGGAAATAATACTTTGCGTCTTAGCGGCTTTGCGAGAGAGCAATTTACCGCTCCACCACCTCCCCAACCAATTTACCATTGTATTTGCCTTCTTCAATCACCAACTGTCCATTTACCAAAACCCAATGTATGCCCTCAGAAAGTGCCTCTGGGTTTTGAAAGGTGGCATTTCCACGCTTGAACAAACTTACGTCAAAACCATTTCAAGAAAATTTTTAAAGCTTTGAGTAATTTCTATATCACTCTAATTCCCCAATCATCTCCACCACCTTCTCAAATTCTCCATCTTTTTTATTGATAAAATAGTTGAGTTTTTCTTGTTCTGATAATTGGGATTCAGGTATGATTTTTTCTTCGGGCACTTGCTCGTAGAGTTGTTTGGAAAAATTGAGCAGCATTAAGGGCACCGTGATATTTATCTTAGAATTTGGGAGTTGATAAGTTAAAAGTTGTCCAGCAGTCAGGGCTTTATGGCTACCGCCTAGTTTATCTCCAATGATTATCCCTCTTTTTTTACTCTTAAACAAGGCAGTAAAATAAGCAGAGGAAGAAATGGACTTGCCCCCGACCAATAAATAAACTTGGCCCTTAAATGCATTTTTAGCGGGTTGTGTTATCTTATTTTGCCATGTTTCCCAAACATAAGTGGAGTCTGATTTAATGAATTTTTTTTCATATCTAGACAGTAGCCCTTTTACCTGAGCAATTTTTTCAATAGGTACTCCTGAGATTTCTTTAATCAATTCCATATGAGGTAGATCAAAGCTTCTAATTTCTAAGGTGGCATCTTCTTCAAAAGCTTCAAGGGCGATGTATTTATATAAAAGGCCGGGTACTTCTATGATTCCGCCAGTATTGTACCGCAAGTCTATAACAAGATTTTGGATGTCTTTTTTAGATATTTCTTTAAATATTTTCTTGAATTTTTTATCGAATAGTTTAGAGTTGGCAGTCATAAAACCAAAAAGACCGCTTTTTTCGTTTTTGCCCCAATCAAAACTATTTAGCTGCAGCATAAATGTATGGGTGTTTGGGTAGTGAGCGGTTTCTATTAGCTTATTTTTTGAAGAAGGAAAGGTTACATTGTCAAATACCTCTCTGTATTTATTAAAACCTACGCCTGAGACTGTTTTTTCAACTCGCTTATCTGGCGCGTTTATGGTGCTGTAAGCGATAGTAAAATCATTAATACTGCCTTTTTTTATGAGATATAAAATAGAAAATTGGCGTTCAAGGGTTCTTCTATAGAAACTGTCCATAGGTACGCCGATAATTTTATTAAACAAAGAATCGAAAGAAATACCATTGATGGAATGTAAAATACTACAAAAAGGGATTTCCACATCTTCTGAATTGACTACTATTTTACTTTCTAAAATTTTAATTGGAATGGGGAATAACTTACTGCTTTCGAGTAAAGGTAGCAGCACTTCTTCTCCGATGGAAATTGAGGCATGCTCATCAAATTGTGTATTCCAATCGATAAGTATGAGATAATTGAAAAACTCCATTGCGGTAAAAGCTTCATTTGCTAAGACTTTTTCATGCTTGCTGACCAGCTTTTCTAAGTTGCTAATTTCTTCTTTACTTAGTTTAAGAGAGTAGCCTTTGATCAAATCTTCTATTACTCGTATATCTTCTTGCAGGGCTTTCCCTTCTATTTTCTCTTGGGCAAAACAGTTATAAGAGCCAGCAAGAATCAATATTAGTGTGAAGCAATAGAAATACTTTTTTCTCATAGTTTACTTGGTTGATATTTAAAAAGTCCTTTTGTTGGAGGTGTAGGCATATCGGAATTTGACCGATGTTTTACTGAGAAAGGATATAATACTCTGCGTCTTAGCGGCTTTGCGAGAGAGCAATTTACCGCTCCACCACCTCCCCAACCAATTTACCATTGTATTTGCCTTCTTCAATCACCAACTGTCCATTTACCAAAACCCAATGTATGCCCTCAGAAAGTGCCTCTGGGTTTTGAAAGGTGGCATTTTCTTGTACTTCTTCGGGTTTAAAAATGATGATGTCGGCTTGGTAACCTTGTTTTAAGTAGCCTCGGTTATTGATACCGAAGATTTCGGCGGTTTTGGCACTAGAGTTTCTAATAAAAGCAGGTAAATCGATGACCTTTTCCTCCAAAACATATTTTTCAAGCTTTCTAGGGAAAGAGCCGTATTTTCTTGGGTGTCCCGTTGAGCCATCAGAGCCAGTAACTATCCACTCCTGCTGCATAAAATTTGCCATATCAGTTTCTTGCATATTAAAAGATGCCAAACGGGCATTGCCGTTGCGGGCTATTTCTACAGCTGCATCCACCGTATCCATTTGCCAAATTTCAGCTACTTCCTTAATATTTTTTTTGATTAGAGTAGTATCAGCATAGCGGGTAATCAATAGTGTTGCTGCACCGCCTCTTTTTCTCATGTTTTCTTTTACATCTACTTTAATGCTATTTAGGGATTCGGCTTGGTCTAGCCGTTGCTGAAACATATCAGGCCCACCTACCAAGGCACTGCGTGGAAATAGCGCTGAAACTACATTGGTGCCCGAAGCATTGTAAGGATATTGGTTGGCGGTGATTGCCATGCCGGCCTTTTGGCAACTGTCCACTAAGGCAATAATTTCTTGGCTTTTTCCCCAAACATCTGTCCCCAAGCATTTTATGTGTGAAATATGGAGAGGAATATCGGCTTCTTTTGAGATGGTAATGGCTTCTTTTACCGCTGC
>CAKZMZ010000033.1 GCA_937129345.1 uncultured Thalassovita sp.
TTAGGACGCCAGGTTTTCATCCTGGTAGCAGGGGTTCGAATCCCCTACGGAGTGCAAAATTTAGCCTTGATTTTTAGTCGAGGCTTTTTTTATGCAATTCGCTTAAAAACAAAAAAGCCCATGAAGTGCTCACTTCATAGGCTTGGTTTTTTTACGCTAAATGCGCTTAAATATTCTTTCCGGGAAAATGTGCTACATCACCTAATTGCTCTTCGATCCTGATCAATTGGTTGTATTTTGCCATTCTATCAGACCTAGAAGCAGATCCCGTTTTGATTTGACCAGTATTCAATGCTACTGCTAAATCGGCAATGGTATTGTCTTCGGTCTCACCAGAACGATGCGACATTACACAGGTATAGCTATTGGTCTTAGCTAAGTTAATGGCAGCAATGGTTTCAGAAAGCGTGCCTATTTGATTTACTTTGATCAAAATAGAGTTGGCCACAGATTCTGAGATTCCTCTTTGTAATCTTTTTACATTGGTTACAAAAAGGTCATCGCCTACAAGTTGTATATCTTTACCGACTAACTTAGTCAATTCGGCCCAACCTGCCCAATCGTCTTCATCCAAACCATCTTCTATAGATTTGATTGGATATTTATCAGTCATCTCTTTTAAATAAGATGCCATTTCAGAGGATGTCAATTTATCACCGCTAGATTTGTGTAAGTGATAAACACCTTCTTCTTTTAAGTAAAACTCAGAACTTGCTACATCAAGGGCAATCATTACATCATCGCCAGGTTTATAGCCCGCTTTTTCTACAGCCTGTAGTATAACCTCTATTGCTTCATCGTTAGAGCCTAGATTCGGCGCAAAACCACCTTCGTCGCCAACATTGGTAGACATGCCCTTATCTTTTAATACACTTTTAAGGTTGTGAAAAACCTCGGTTCCCATTTTAAGCGCTCCTGAAAAGGAATCAGAACCCATTGGCATGATCATAAATTCTTGAAAATCTATAGAGTTGTCTGCGTGACTGCCACCGTTAATGATGTTCATCATAGGAACGGGCAAAGTATTAGCGCTAACGCCACCTACATAGCGATACAAAGGTAAATTGTGCTCTAAAGCTGCAGCTTTGGCAACGGCCAGAGAAACGCCCAAGATTGCATTGGCACCTAGCTTAGACTTGTTCTCTGTACCATCAAGCTCAAGCAATAATTTGTCAATGTAATTTTGTTCAAAAACAGGTAGGCCTAGTAACTCTTCGGCAATTACTTTATTTACATTGTCAACGGCTTTCAACACGCCTTTGCCCATATAGGCCGACTTGTCCCCATCTCTTAGCTCAACTGCTTCGTGTACTCCAGTTGAAGCACCTGAGGGAACCGCAGCCATACCAATCAATCCGTTGTCTGTATGTACTTCAACTTCTACAGTTGGATTTCCTCTTGAATCAAAAATTTGTCTCGCATGTACGTTGTGAATAAAACTCATCTTCTTAATTTAGTTTAGGTATTTTTTACATGCCAAATATAAAGATAAAATCAATGAGGGCTAAGCAATTGGTTTAACTTATGGTGAATTTTTCGATTTGTTTCTGGTTGTTATAAAATTTGTAGCTATTACTCAGGTACTAAAATGTATTTAAGATTCAGTTGAGTTATGCTTTTATTCAAGTGTAGACGCTTGAACGAGCATAAAGACTTTATTCAAGTGTGGACGCTCGAATGAGCACAAAGACTTTTTTCAAGCGTGGACGCATGAATGAGTGCTTTAATTTATATAAGCATGTAAGCTTACATCAAAAGTATTTTTATACCTAAGTATTGCCAAAGTCTACTTCTAAAAGCAAAATACGAGGACTCTCGCGTCTTATTTATAAGAGTGACGCAAAATAAAAAATAATCCTATTCTGCCGAAACCTATCTAAAAACAAGTGAAAAAGTAGTGCCTTGGTTTAGAACCGAACTAACCTGCAAAGTTCCATTGTGCAGATTCATGATGTTTCTCGATAGGCTCAATCCTATGCCAGAACCACTTTCTTTTGTAGAATAAAATGGGATAAAAATTTTATTTAGCCTTTCTTCGGGTATGCCGCATCCGTTATCGCTCACCTGCAATAAAATCTCATTTTCTCGGCTTAAGGCCGCAAGTACGATCTTAGGTGAGGCTTTATTTTCCAACGCATGGCTGGCATTGCTGATCAGGTTGATCAGCACTTGTTCTATCAACTTTCGATCGGCTAAAATAACGTGCGCACTTTTATCGATTTTAAGTTGCAGTTCGATGTCTTTCTTATTCAATTCTGCTTCATAGAGCTTTTTAATTTCTTCTAAAAGCTCTTTTATATCTACTTCTTGCAATTCAGGTGTAGGTATGCGGGTCAATTTTCGATAGTCTTCTACAAAATGCAGCATACCCTCGCTGCGCTTTAAAATTGTTTTTAATGAAAAATGGATATCTTGTAAAGTTCCATCTCCTAAAACCTCAGGAGGTTTTACTTTACCCTCGGCATCTTCCATAAGCATGAGCATGGTCTCAGTGAGTGAGGCCACCGGTGTAAGAGAGTTCATGATCTCATGCGTTAAAATGCGGATTAACTTATTCCAGGCCTCTCCCTCCTTTTGTTCTATTTCTGTGTTGATGTCTTGAAGCGTAACCACTAAATAAGGCTCATCTAACAAATATAGAGGCGAAATATTTACAGATAATTGATTGGTCTTATTACTACTTTTAATTTCGAGGAGTCTTTTACCGCCCTTTGGCAAACTGTTTACCAACTTGGCAAATGCCGGCTTTTTTTGCGTCAAATGCGCCCAGTTTTTTAGGATAGGCACTTGTAGTAGCTTAGCCGAAGTTTCGTTCATCAATACGATTTGCTCTTCGTTTTTAATGGAGATAATACCTACGTTTAACCTACTTACAATGGCCTCTAAAAACTGAAATTGGGCTTCTTTTTCAATTTTTACTTGCTTGTAAGATGCTATAATAGATGAGAAGGAATCTTCTAATCCGCTAAAAGTATTGCCCAGATTTTTTGAGGTAAAATTTACTGTGTAATCGTTGTGCTTTATGGCGTCTAAAAACTTTTGCAGTTCTCTGTTGGTCTTTTTTACATAGGCCAACAAATCGTAAACCTGCAAGATAATGACAATCCCCAAAATCAATTGATTAAAGAAGAGGTCTTCATTCCCAAAAATGAGTGACATGCCTAACAGTGTCGCAAACAACAGGGCAATGCGCAGTATTACTTGAAATGAAAACCTTTTAAACATCTGCTGCTTATGGTTTCAAATTATCATCTTTCAAGTCTAAAAGATGCCCCATTACGTCTTTTTTTGTGGTGAGGTACCTGAGGTTTATCTCATTGGGTTCTACGATCAAAGGAATACGCTCAAAAACTTCTATATTGCTTTTTTCGAAGACTTTTATTTTTTCGGGATTGTTGGTGAGCAATTTTACTGCTTTTACACCCAACTCCTCCAATATTTCTATGGCTACGGAAAAATCCCTTTTGTCTACCTCAAAGCCTAGCTTTTCGTTTGCTTCGGCCGTATCCAAGCCCTTATCTTGCAAAACATAGGCACGCAATTTATTTAAAATACCGATGCCCCTGCCCTCTTGCCTAAGGTAAATGAGCACTCCGCCATTTTCTCCTATAATCCTTTTAGAGGCTGTTAGCTGTTGGCCACAATCGCAACGATGTGAGCCCAACACATCGCCTGTTAAACATTCAGAGTGGATGCGGACAAAAACGGGTTTGGAGAAATCTGTATTCTTGGCCACCAAAGCAAAGTGTGGCACGTAACTATCAGGATCTTCTCCATAACCGATCATGGTAAATAATCCTTCGTCAGTAGGTATATTTGCTTCCGCCTGTCTTTTCATAGCTCGCAATAATGCAAAATCCTATCGGTTTGCTATTTGATAAATCTAGTTTTTAAAATAGTATCTTTATTTAAGATGATTTTGGCCTAAATGGTTTGATCACCTCTTCATTACATTCTAAGTAAGGCCCCTTAATCAAATCTATGCAATAAGGTACTGCCGGGAAGACCGCATCTAAACATTCTCTTATGGCTTTTGGCTTACCTGGCAGATTTATGATCAAGGTGTTGTTTCTAATACCAGCTGTTTGACGTGAAAGTATGGCCGTCGGAACAAATTTTAAACTTTCTTGCCTCATGAGCTCTCCAAATCCCGGTAACATTTTTTGGCAAATAGCTTCAGTTGCCTCCGGCGTAACATCTCTGAGTGCGGGCCCTGTTCCACCAGAGGTAACAATCAAACAGCAACCTTCTTTATCTGCCATATCTACCATGGTTTGTGAAATGAGATGTTGCTCATCTGGCACAACCTTGTAAACCTTGTCCCATTCTGATGTTAAATATTCGTTCAAGGTCTCAACAATGGCCTTTCCTGGAATATCTTCATAAATTCCTTTACTCGCTCTGTCCGAAACATTGATGATTCCGATTTTTATATCTTTCATAATAGATTTAGCTTTTGATGAACTATCACTAATACGTTTAATATTCTGTTTTGCAAAAGATTGTAAAACTAAGATAAAATCATAATTTTTGATTTTATGCAGGCACATAATTTAGAATCGCCCCGGAAAATCTATTTATCTTGGTAAGAGATAAGCTTAAAATATTCGACACTTCGATTTTACCTGTGAGTTGAAGTTACTTGGGTTGAGTTATTGTTTTAATTTTTAAGGTGCTATATATAAAATGAACCAACTCAACGCTCAAACCATTCAACCACAAAAAATCATTTACATTAATTATTGTATTTTTTAGTTAATAACAACAGAAGTAGGCCGGCCTAAATGTCTTTTTATAAACAATCCGCAGTTTTATTCAAGAATTAAACTTTGACCTTAAAAAGCTTTTTTAATGAGAAATTACAGCTATTAACTATGATTTTAGTGCTTATTACCCAAAAGAATTAATTATTAGTTTTGAATGTTGCTTAATTGTAAGCTAATTTAAATTTAGAGATAGAAAAGCTGGAAAAATTTTTACAATTCGGTTGAATGCCGAGTATCCACACATAGAATGAATACACAAGGAACTTTAAAAGAATTTGACAACATCAAACAAAAGTTTGTAGAGTATTTGGAAGAAAAGAGTTTGCGCAAAACACCGGAGCGCTTTGCTATTCTTGAAGAAATCTATGAACGAGGCGGCCATTTTGATGTAGAATCGCTCTATATCAACATGAAAAACAAAAATTACAGAGTTAGCCGGGCCACGGTTTACAATACACTAGATTTGTTGCTAGACTGTAAACTCGTAACCAAGCACCAGTTTGGTAAAAATTTGGCACTCTATGAGAAATCTCACAGTTTTAAGCAGCACGATCATCTTATTTGCAAAGAGTGTAACAAAATAATGGAGTTCTGTGATCCGAGAATTCAGAAAATACAGCAAATGGTAGAAGAGTTCTATCAATTCGATATTCAGGACCACTCCTTAAATTTTTATGGCAGTTGTCTTAAAGAGGACTGCGAAGGCAAAAAGAAGTAGATAGCATATTGGTCTTTGACTTTTGCAGTTGTTGATCTGCTTTATTAAAGTATTTGAGGTTCCATCCATCATAAAACATTGCAGCCCAAGTCTAAAATCTTGGGCTTTTTTATAACTGATATAAATAAGTTAAGTCTAAATATTTTCATTTACTCAAAATCAATAATCGCCGTCCAGATACTGAGTATTTTACCTTCCATTTGGGTCCAAATCGGTCTTACTCTGCCATTGTACACGCTAATATTGTTGTAATCTCCAAAAAATACGTCTGTTCTTGGAGTAAATGGCTTTTCGCTTATCTTGATGTTTTCAAATGTTTGCCCCCCGTCTTTAGAGACCGCTAAATACACCTCGGTTTGCTTATCTTCGAAATTTCTTCTATCGTAAAAAACGATGTACACATAACCGGTTACAGGATCAACATCCATCCAACTAAAAAACTGATGCCTTTCTGTTTTATCGTCGTTCACTTTTACAGGATCTGCCCAAGTGCTGCCTTCATCGTCAGACCAAACTAAAAAGATGTCGGTGTTTCCAGCATTTTCTTCCTGATCGGCATAATTAACATACACCCTACCACTAAAACGCCCTTGGCTAATGTCACTCTTGGTTACAGGCATACCGTTTGCCCTGCCTATGCCAGGGATGTTGATGTTCCATCCGGCTTTTTGTTGGGCTATGAGTTTATCTTGAGTTAGCCATGTTTTGCCATCATCTTTAGAAACATCAAAATAGATGTTGTTCCCTAATGACCAAGCTACATAAATTTGACCGTTGGGCCCTACTGCAGGTACTGCACCCTCAACGGCAAAATCATCATCCAAACAATTTCCGGCAATTTGGTTGATGCGTATAGGGTCACTCCAAGTTTCACCCAAATCTGTAGATTTAGAAAACAAAATATTGCTACTGTCGCCCGGGGCTGTGCTGTTGTATAAGTCGAATTGTGTCCAAGTAAGGTACAAGTGATTGTTGATGTGGTTAACTGCAGCCCACTCTTTATCTTGGTCTTTTGGATGGTTTAAACCAGTATAAGAGCCATTGTTCCAAGTTTTGCCTCCATCCGCAGACCTTTGGCAGACCATTCTATCTAAAAGTTTTTCGCTAGACCAACCACTTTGATCAGGGTTTGAAAGGTGGAAGTAGTAAAAGTTGCCCAAACGGTCAGCCACTATGCAGGGATCTCCCCACACGCCATAATCAGATTTTAAAACGCTGTTCTCCCAAGTTTTGCCCCCGTCTTTAGAGTAATGGACCCTATCTAGTACTGAACCTGCCACAATTCTATTATTGTTGAGGGGGTCGATGGCTATACTCGGCTCACAAGGCCCCAATGTACCTCTTGATTCAGCTATTTTAATGTTTTTGAACTGAGCTGCACTTTTAAAAACAAAAAATATATTTAGGAACAAAAGCAGTCCTAAACAAGTCATTAATTTGTGTATATCAATTAAATTCATAAAGAAAAGGCGAAAGTTGTTCGCCAAATTAAAAAGAAATCACATACATAAAATGGAAAAAGCAGAAGAAGGGAGAACTCCCAACCAATTAATACACGAAAGCAGTCCTTACTTACTCCAACATGCTTATAATCCGGTAAAATGGCATCCTTGGAGCGAAAGTATTTTAAAAAAGGCCCAAGAAGACGACAAACCCATTTTAGTGAGTATTGGCTATTCGGCATGCCATTGGTGCCATGTTATGGAGCATGAGTCTTTTGAAGATGAAGAAGTCGCCACCATTATGAACCGCGACTACATATGCATAAAAGTGGACAGAGAAGAAAGGCCTGATGTAGATCAAATTTATATGGATGCCTTGCAAACCATGGGCTTACAAGGAGGTTGGCCGCTCAATGTTTTCTTAATGCCCAACGCCAAACCCTTTTATGGAGGCACCTATTTTAGAAAACATCAATGGCAAAATCTACTTTTACAAATTGGTAAAGCGTTTAGAGAGCAAAGAGAAGAGTTGGACAAATCTGCCAATGGTTTTGCAGATGCCCTAAATCGCAATTTATTAGAAAAGTACGGGCTGCAGCAAGAAGTACCTAGAGCTTTAGATCCCAATAATGTTATTCAAGCAACAAATGGTTTGCTTGGCAAAATAGACCCTGAGTTTGGCGGTGAAAAGGGCGCTCCAAAATTTCCTATGCCTGTTTTGTATGAGTTTTTGCTCTCTTTCGCTGAGCAGTTCAACCATCCTATGGCCAAGAACCATGTGCACAATACCTTAACCAAAATGGCCTATGGCGGCATTTATGATCAAGTAGGCGGTGGTTTTGCCCGCTACTCTGTAGATGGAGAGTGGTTTGCCCCACACTTTGAAAAAATGCTCTACGACAATGCACAATTGATCAGCCTTTACAGCAGGGCCTACAGGTACAATCCTCAAAGCTTATACAAAGAGGTGGTAGAAGAAAGCATTGAGTTCGTATTTAGAGAGTTGACCAATGAGGAAAAAGGATTTTATTCTGCTTTAGATGCCGATAGCGAAGGTGAAGAAGGGAAATTTTATACTTGGAAATTTACAGAAATAGTAAAACTCTTTGCCGATGACCTCGAACTTTTCGAGGATTTTTATAATGTAAAAATGTACGGTAATTGGGAAAACGACCAAAATATTTTATTCAGAAAGCAGTCTAAAGAAGCTTTTGCCAAAAAGCACAATATAGAGGTTAAAGAGTTGGAGCAAAAAGTAGCAGGCTGGAAAAAAACTTTATTTGAAGAAAGAAGTCAAAAAGTACGGCCAGGCCTAGATGACAAAACGCTTACTTCTTGGAATGGTCTCATGATTACCGCACTTGCTGATGCTTACATCACTTTCAACAATCCTACTTATTTGGAGCATGCACAACAAAGCATGAAATTTATTATGAACAAGCTGAAAAAGGGAAAGGCCCTAATGCACAATTATAAGAAAGGCACAGCGTCTATAAAGGCCTATCTAGAAGATTACGCCGCCATTATTCAAGCTTGTTTGAGTCTTTACAATGCCTGTTTTGATGAGCAATATTTAAAAGAAGCCAAATTGCTCAGCGATTACTGCTTGGAGAATTTTTACGATGAAGAAGAAAACCTTTTCTTTTTTACCGATAAAGACGGCGAACAATTGATTGCCCGAAAAAAAGAAATTTTCGACAGTGTCATTCCTTCTTCTAACGCTTTAATGGCACATAGTCTCTATGAATTGGGCAGCATTCTTGGTTCTGAAACTTACACAGAAACTTCTAAAAAAATGCTTTTTACTCTATTGCCCCTAGTAGAAAAAGAGCCTAGGTTTCTATCTCATTGGACATCGCTGTACCTTAAAATGCTACATCCACAAA
Source organism: uncultured Thalassovita sp. (assembly GCA_937129345.1). Lineage (GTDB taxonomy): Bacteria > Bacteroidota > Bacteroidia > Cytophagales > Flammeovirgaceae > Chondrinema. The sequence goes on from CAKZMZ010000033.1 coordinate 8,813, forward strand.
TAGAAATTGCTATTGTAGGCAAAGATCATTTATCATATAGTAAAGAAATACAGCAGCATTTTTTGCCCAACATTATCATTAATGCATGTGAAGAAAAATCAGATTTGCCTTTGCTACAGCAAAGAGAAGCAATTGATGGCAAAACCACCATTTATGTATGTCAGAACAGGGCCTGTAAATTGCCTGTACATTCTGTTAAAGAGGCCTTAGAATTGGTTTAAATGCGAAAAAGTTTGATTTGTAATAGTATTTCTAAACCCATATATCAAACCCAATAGCTATTGCCACTTAGAATTGGAAATAAATGGCTTACCTAAAAGCAGATAAAAAAAGCCCGAGATCAAATTCTCGAGCTTTTTGCTTTATATCTCAATCTCATCAATCATCATCTTTTGAAGAACCTGCTGCTTGTTGGCTTTCGTCAGTGCCTGCAATAGATTCTCTCATGTCTGTATCTGCTTGAATGTTCTCTAATTTATAGTAGTCCATTATACCTAGTTTCCCCTGCCTAAAGGCTTCTGCTATGGCCATAGGTATACCAGATTCGGCCTCAATTACTTTAGCTCTAGCAGCTTGCGACTTGGCTTTCATTTCTTGTTCTACAGCAACGGCCATAGCGCGTCTTTCCTCGGCTTTGGCTTCAGCCACTTTAAGGTCGGCATTGGCTTGATCGATCTGCAATTTTGCACCAATGTTCTCGCCTACATCAATATCCGCAATATCGATAGATAATATTTCAAAGGCTGTTCCCGAGTCAAGGCCTTTTTCCAAAACCAATTTAGAAATGGTATCGGGGTTTTCTAATACATCTTTGTGAGAACGTGCAGAACCGATGGAAGTAACGATACCTTCACCTACCCTAGCCAAGATGGTTTCTTCGCCAGCACCACCAACCAATTGGGAAATGTTTGCACGAACCGTTACCCTAGCCTGAGCTTTTAGCTGAATACCATCTTGCGCCACAGCTGCCACAACCGGTGTATTGATTACTTGTGGATTTACTGAAGTTTGAACCGCTTCAAAAACATCGCGACCAGCCAAATCTATGGCTGCGGCTTGCTTAAACGAGAGCTCTATATTGGCTTTGTCAGCAGAAATCAATGCTTTAATTACAGAAGGAACATGCCCACCCGCCAAGTAGTGTGTCTCTAAATCAGCGGTAGTTAAATGCAA
>CAKZMZ010000034.1 GCA_937129345.1 uncultured Thalassovita sp.
ACAGGTACAGTTTAGCGGATAGGAAAGCAACCCAAATTACTGAAAAAGTATCTGAGGCAGCAGTTTCTTATGATAGAAAGGTTCTACTATACCAAACAGGCTCTCAATGGAAAACTATGGACACAAAAGCTGATGGCAGCAGTGCGAAATCCCTTGATGTGAATGGTATGTTAGTGAAAGTAAACCCACAGCAAGAATGGCAACAAATATTTAGAGAAGGTTGGAGGTACCAAAGGGACTTTCTTTATGTAAATAATACCCATGGAGCGCCTTGGGATAAAATTTATGAATGGTATGCACCCTGGGTAGAGCATGTTAAACACAGAACAGACCTTAATTACATTGTAGACATTGTAGGTGGAGAAATATCAGTGGGACATTCTTATACGCGTGGCGGAGATTTGCCAGATGTAAAAAGAATTCCTATCGGTCTGCTAGGTGCCGACTTTAAACAGAACAATGGTTTTTATCAAGTAGAGAAAGTTTATACAGGCGGTAATTGGAATCCCAACCTAGAAGCGCCCTTGGTAGGCCCTGGACTGGACATCAACGAAAATGATTATTTGATATCGGTAAATGGACAGGCTGTTACCAGCAATCAGAACATTTACAGCTACTTTGAAGGTACTGCAGGCAAGCAAGTACACATAGAAGTAAACGATAAGCCCAGCTCTGATGGCGCTCGCAAATACGTGGTGGTGCCTATCAGCGATGAGGGTAATTTGAGGCGTTACGAATGGATTGAGGACAACAGAAAAAAAGTAGAAGAGCTTTCAGGAGGTCAGTTGGCCTATGTGTATGTGCCCAACACAGGCCGGCAAGGCTACGAATATTTTAATCGCTATTATTTTGCCCAACAGCATAAAAAAGGAGCTGTGGTAGATGAAAGAAATAACGGAGGAGGTTCTGCTGCAGACTACATGGCAGATGTAATGGCGAGAGAGTTACATGGCTATTTTAACAGCAAGGTAGGCGATCATAAACCTTTTACTACGCCAATGGCTGGCATTTGGGGGCCAAAAGTTATGATCATTAATGAACGAGCGGGTTCCGGAGGGGATTTACTTCCTTATTTATTCAGAAAAATGGAGATCGGTACTTTAGTTGGCACGCGTACTTGGGGAGGATTGGTAGGTACCTGGGATACACCTCGTTTCATAGATGGAGGCAGGATGGTTGCTCCAAGAGGTGGTTTTTACGACATCAACGGAGAATGGGCTGTAGAGGGTGAAGGTATTGCGCCAGATGTTGAAGTGATTCAAAAACCAGCTGATATAATAGCCGGGAAAGACCCACAATTAGAACGTGCCATCCAAATAGCTTTGGATAAGCTCGATAAAGAGGCCTTAGAGCTCAAACCAGAACCAGCACCTCCTGTTAAGTGGAAAAGGCCTGATCAAAATTAGTTGTGCAAATAATGGATTTTGATATTTACAAAGTCGCTCATTTAATACGAGCGACTTTTTTGATGCATAAGAACGAAGGTTATCTAAAGTTTGTTATTTACCTAAACTTTTATAGAGAAAAACATTGCCACGATATTTGTTTTCTTTGGCTTTATTCATGATCAAAATCATTTCAAAAACGCGCATACTTCGCAGAAAAGCCAATGTTACAAATTCTAATAAATTTTCTCTCTGTAACATAAGTTACGAACATAGCCAAGTATTACATGTAGTTTTGATTTTGTATTAAAATTTAATCTCAAACTATGGATATATTGACGTTATTTGGCTATTTAGGAGGCGTACTCATCGGAGTTTCACTCGGACTGATAGGAGGGGGAGGGTCCATTTTAACTGTACCGGTCTTGGTTTATTTAATGGGGACTTCACCCGTGTTGGCTACTGCTTACTCTTTGTTCATTGTAGGGTTTTCAAGCTTGGTTGGCTCATTTAACTATATCAAAAAAGAGATGGTGAGTTTAAAGACAGCGGTCATTTTTGGCTTACCTTCCATATTTGCCGTTTACGGTACCCGAAAATACCTTGTGCCTTCCATTCCAGATACCATCTTTCAAACGGGATCTTTCGCCTTATCTAAGGATCTTGGCGTTATGCTGCTTTTTGCCCTGTTAATGATTGGGGCTTCTTACTCTATGATCAAGAAAAAGAAAGGCGATGTAGAGGAAGAAGCAAAAGAAAGCGAACCGCAAAAATTTAACTACCCTGTAATAATGTTAGAAGGTTTGGTGGTGGGTACCTTAACGGGGTTGGTCGGTGCCGGTGGGGGCTTTTTGATCATACCCGCATTGGTAGTCTTATCTAAACTACCTATGAAAATGGCAGTTGGTACATCTCTATTGATCATTGCCACCAAATCGCTGCTCGGTTTTATGGGCGATGTGGCCAATTATCAAATAGATTGGATGTTTTTGGCTACATTTTCCCTGTTGGCAGTAGTGGGTATTTTTATAGGAGGTTGGCTGTCTAATTATGTTTCTGGTAAAAAACTAAAGCCTGCTTTTGGTGTGTTTGTGTTAGTAATGGGAATTTCGATAATTTTAAAAGAATTACTATAAATCTTGGTGTTAAAAGAGGCAATGTAACATTGGTTACCAAAGCAACCAATTATAGATCTTAACTTTGAAATATCAATCAATAAAAAATCAATTATAACATGAAAATAGAACAAATTTATACAGGTTGTCTTGCTCAAGGCGCATACTACATAGAAAGTGAAGGAGAAGCCGCTATTATTGATCCTCTAAGAGAAACAGCGCCTTATATAGAAAAAGCAGAAAGGAATAATACAAAGATCAAATATATATTTGAGACGCACTTTCATGCAGATTTTGTCTCTGGTCATGTGGACCTTGCCAAAAAAACAGGTGCTACCATTGTTTATGGACCAGGTGCCAAAACCGGTTACGACATTCATGAAGGTACAGATGGAGAGGTTTTCAAGATTGGAAACATCACTATGGAAATTTTACATACGCCTGGCCATACGCCAGAAAGTACCACCTATTTATTAAAAGATGAAAACGGTAAAAACCACGCCATTTTCTCAGGGGACACTTTGTTTATTGGTGATGTAGGACGCCCAGACCTTGCCATAAAATCTGATGTAACAGAAAAAGACTTGGCGGGCATGTTATACGACAGTCTGCATTCTAAAATTATGCCTTTAGAAAATGAGGTGATCGTTTATCCGGCGCACGGTGCAGGTTCTGCTTGTGGTAAGAACATGAGCAAAGAAACTTACGATACCTTAGGTCACCAAAAAGAAGTGAACTATGCATTACAAAAAATGCCAAAAGAAGAGTTTGTAGAAAAAGTTTTGGATGGTTTGAGCAAACCTCCGCAGTATTTCGCCAAAAACGCCATGCTTAACAAAGAAGGCTACGGCAGTTTTGACGAGGTAATGCAAAAAGGTGCCGTACCATTGAGTGCAGAAGCTTTTGAAGGAGTCGCCAATAGCGAAGGGGCGCTTATCCTCGATACCCGCCCGCCACAGGTCTTTAACAAAGGCTTCATCCCTAACTCGATCTTTATTGGTATAGATGGATCATTTGCCAGTTGGGTAGGAACATTGATCACAGATATACAGCAACCAATTTTAATAGTGGCCGAGCAGGGTAGAGAAGAAGAAGTGGTAAAAAGACTGGCGCGTGTAGGTTATGACAACTCATTGGGCTACCTAGAGGGCGGCTTTGAGAGCTGGAAAAATGCTGGTAAAGAAGTTGATAGCATTGTTTCCATTTCAGCAGAAGAATTGGCCGCTAAAAAAGCTGCCGATAGCAGCATTAATATCGTAGATGTACGCAAGCCTTCTGAATATCAATCAGAGCATGTAGTAGATGCTATTAATGCCCCGCTCGACTATGTGAACGAACAAATGGAGAAATTAGAGCAAGATTCTACTTATTATATGCACTGTGCAGGTGGTTATCGCTCAATGATTATGGCTTCTATCTTAAAGGCAAGAGGTTATGAAAACCTGGTTGACATTGCAGGTGGTTTTAAGGCAATAGCAGAAACAGACCTAGAAAAAACGGCTTATGTATGCCCTTCCACATTGTAATTAAAAAATTATGCTAAAGAAAATATTCAATCTAATTAAAAATGCTTTTGTTATGAATTATGAAAATTTAGATGCGGTTGCATTCAAAGAAAAAATAGAGAATACTGGAGATGCTGTAATTATAGATGTGCGCTCTGAGGCAGAATTGGCAGATGGCAGCATTCCCGGTTATACCATGATCAATATGTTTAGCCCCGATTTCGCCACTCGTATTGAAGACTTGGACAGAAATAAAAGTTACTTTGTGTATTGCAGAAGTGGCAATAGAAGCGGGTCGGCCTGCAACTTTATGGCCTCAAAAGGATTCGATAAAGTGTACAACTTGAGTGGAGGCATAGGTGCTTGGAATCATTTGATGAAACAATCAGTATAAAATATATATTAACAGAGTCGGGCAAATACTTTAAATAGCTTTGCCCGGCTTTAAAATTTGCCTATTATGAAAAAGATATTGGTGCCCACAGATTTTACAGATGTAGCTAATTACGCATTGAGCATGGCCCAAAAAATCGCTAGTAAGTTGGAGGCTGAAATTACCTTATTGCATGTGGTAAATACGCCCTCAGGTGTACTTACAGATAACGATGGACATGTAATAGACGATGGTGAGAACGATTTGAAGGCTTACTATCAATCTTTAGAAAAAGGCAAAAAGCAAATGGCCGCGCTAGAAGCAGACTTGCCCAAAGGTATCAGAACTTCGGTAGTAGAAGGGGTACTAAATCAAGCAATTGTTGAATTCATTAAAAATGAGCGAATTGATTTGGTAGTGATGGGTACGAAGGGGAGCAGCGGGCTTAGAGAGATACTACAAGGCTCTGAGACAGAAATAATTGTAAGGAAGTCGCCCGTACCTGTGCTTTCGCTAATGTGTGATAGGAGCAATATCCAACTAGAAAAAATACTTTTGGTACACGACTTTAAAAAAGCCATTGTGCAAGACTTAGAAATACACAAGGCACTTATGGCTGCTTTTGATGCTAAATTACATTTGCTTAAGATCATAGATGGCGACGAAAGTGAATTGGTTACAGAAAAAGAAATGCGGGAGTTTGCTAAGGCCAACGATTTAGATAGTGCGGTGTTCCATATTTTTAACGATAGCGACGTAGAAGATGGCATTACCCATTTTTTACAAGAGCAAGATTTTGATTTGCTATCGATTGGTACACATGGCCACAAAGGCTTTAAGCATTGGCTAAATGGCAGTGTGGCCGAAGACTTAGTGAACCACTTACACAAACCAATACTCACTTTTCATCTTAACTGAAGCGAGAAAAAATCAACTTAATAAAACTACATCACTGGATCAACAAAATTTTTATTGGCTATGAATAATTTAATTGAAATTTTACAATCTCCTTGGCCGTGGTATGTGTCAGGGCCGCTCATTGCACTAGTAATGATGCTAATGATACTCTATGGAAAGACCTTTGGTGTTTCTTCCAATTTACGCATAGTATGTGCAGCTTGTGGTGCAGGTAAAAAGAGCGACTTTTTCAACTTTAACTGGAAAAACCAAATCTGGAATGTCCTATTTGTGATAGGAGCGATCATTGGTGGATTTTTAACAGATGCTTTTTTAAGTAGCGGTCAGCCTATCGATATTTCGCAGTCTACAGTTCAGGACTTAAAAGCTTTGGGCATAACAAGTTTTGAAAGTTACATACCTACTGATTTGTTTAATTTTAAAGCCTTATCTTCTTGGGAAGGTGTATTTGTGATTATTGGCGGTGGCTTTATGATCGGTTTTGGTGCGCGCTATGCTGGCGGTTGTACTTCTGGCCATGCCATTACAGGTTTATCTAATTTGCAAGTGCCTTCTCTAATTGCAGTAATTGGTTTCTTTATAGGTGGCCTGACAATGACTCACCTTATCATGCCATTTTTATTCAATTAAATCGCTTTTTAATAAGGTGAATGCGGCGCCTTTAAAAATTAAGTTATTCAAATTTATCTGAAAGTCTATAAAACTTTATTATAAGCATGTATACTACACAACCAACAAAAGAAGTAGAGAAAAGCACTAATAATGCAGAACTCTTAAGAAAAGGAATAAAGTATATTTTAACAGGTATCTTATTCGGTATCATCATGACCAAATCCGAAGCGATTTCTTGGTTTAGGATACAAGAGATGTTTAGGTTCCAAGCATTTCATATGTATGGTATCATTGGCTCTGCATTAGCACTGGGTATGGCCTTCATTTATTTTGCTAAAAAATTCAAATTAAAAGATATTAAAGGGAATCCGATTGTTATTCCGGATAAACAAATGAGTGTTGCTCGCTATTTAATCGGGGGCACTATATTTGGCTTAGGTTGGGCCCTAACGGGTGCTTGCCCCGGACCTATTTTTGTACTGATAGGTCATGGTTTTGGTATTATTTCGATAGTGCTTTTAGGTGCGGTTTTGGGTACGTTTGTGTACGGCCTCGTTAGAGAAAAGATACCACACTAATTGAGCTAAGTGTCGGATACAGATTCTATGTAGCGTTTTTATGCAATTTATTTTTATCCTACAAGTTAGGAGCTATTCAATTGCAAATTGATAGAAAAAGGCTGTTTTTTTAGAACAGCCTTTTTTATTTTATTCCTCAAAAGGAACAATTACGGGCTCTATTTTATTGGCTTTTACTCGATTGTTAAATGCATTTAAATCCTGCTCCAAAATTGTAGCCAGAGGCGCTATTAGTCTTTTATAATCCTCCTTTAAATCTTTGTACCGCTCTAGCATGCCAGCTGTTGGCTTATCGTGATCGTCGATCACTACTTGGTATAAGCGGGCAATGTGATTGGTAAACCTCCTCGGGTAGTTGATCTCGTCTTGGCTAACCTCTATTTTATTTTGAAAGAGGCTGTCTTCAACCGCCGTAAGTTTTGCGGTTAATGCAGAAGCAGCTTCTTCGAGGCCTTTGCCCTTGCCTGCCATGATCGCTAATTGAGTAATGCTGTTGACTTGTTCCTTTATAGACCTGATGTTTTTTACCTGCTTTTGCGAACGGGTGATCAAGCTAGAGATTTCCATGGCTAAGTCGAATTGAGCTTGGTAATCGGCTTGGCTTACGTCTGTCCATCTAGGGTCTACCAAAATCTTGAAATCCTTACTTTCAGAATTTCCGTTTATGGATAAAATAGCTTTGTAATCGCCAGGCACTGCTATGGGCCCCGGGGCGTCGCTGTCGAACACCATGGCAACGAAATTTTCTACCATTTCTGGACCCGGATATTCCAAATCCCAAGTGAGTTGGTTTAATCCTTTTTTTACGTGTAACTCTCTTTGTCCTGCTTTAGGGTGGGTGCTGTAAATAAGAATTTCTTCTCCGGAGGCTTCTTGCAGTGCAAACTGTATCACTGCATTGGAATCGGGCATGGTCTCCAAATAAAAATTGAATACCGCAGGGGTTCCGCTCCATCCGCCAACATTGGTTCTGTAGGTATCTCTAGGCTTGTACAAGAAATGGGATGTGGCCATAAGTTTGTCGCCGAGTTGATGTAAGGGGGTGAGGTCGTCGAGGATCCAAAAGGCCCTGCCTTGTGTGCTAAGCACTAAATCTTGCTCGTGTACTTCCATATCGGTAATGGGCACATGAGGTAGGTTTAGTTGAAAAGACTGCCAAATAGCGCCTTCGTCAAATGAAATGTACATACCGTATTCGGTACCTGCATAAAGCAAACCTTTTTTGTCTGGATCTTCTGCAATGGCCCTTACAAAATGGTTTTCGGCTATGCCATTGGCTTTTGTCAGTAGCTGCCAAGTTTCTCCAAAGTCGTCTGTTTTAAATATATAAGGTTTGAAGTCGCCTAGCCTATACCGTTGTACGGCTAAAAATGCGCGCCCCGGAGCATGGGCAGAAAGCTCAATTTTATTAACAGTGCCCTCTGTTGGCATGTTAGCTGGTGTGATATTTTGCCAAGTCTGGCCACTATCTTTAGTAATGTGAACCAAGCCATCGTCTGAGCCGGCCCAAAGTACACCCGCTTGATGGGGCGATTCTTCTAAAGCAAATATGGTAGAGTAGATTTCAACGCCTGTGCCATCGTGTTGTACAGGCCCACCCGGTATTCCCATTTTTTTTGCCTTTTTAGTGGTGAGGTCTTCACTAATGATTTCCCAACTTTGCCCTTGGTTGGTAGAACGATGCACGTAATTGGATGCCTGATAGATTTCATCGGGGTTGTGTTGCGATACCAAAATGGGGTAATTCCATTGCCAGCGGTACTTTAAATCGGCTTGCTTAGTGCCTTCTGTATAATGAGGATAGGCCGTTAATTGCCTTTGCTGACCAGTTTCTAAATTTACATAAGTAATTTCTCCACTGTAACTTGTGGCGTAAACAATATTTGGGTTGCGCGGATCTATAGCGATATCTGCACATTCACTACCACCTACTGCATGCCAATGTTCGGTAGGCGTTATGCCTCTGAGTTTTTTGGAAGGCACCATAATGGTTGAGTTATCTTGTTGGCCTGCATACAGTCTGTATGGAAATTGATTATCTACCGTTACCCTGTAAAACTCTGCTGTAGGTTGGTTAAGTTGTTCAGACCAGGTTTTTCCTCCGTTTAAACTGATGTTGGCACCTCCATCATTACAATTGATCATAATTTTGTTATTGTGCGGATTGATCCAAACGCCGTGGTTATCGCCATGCGGTGTTCTAATGACATCAGAAAAATCTTTTCCACCATCTACCGACCTTAAAAATTGTACATTGCTCACATACACGGTGTTTTTGTCTACTGGATCCGCAGTAATATGTGTATAATACCAACCTCTTTGTCTTAGTCGGTGATCTCTGTTGATTCTCGCCCAAGAGGCCCCTGCGTCATCTGAACGGTACAGGCCAGAATCCTCTTCTTCTTTGGCTACAATGAGCGCCCATACCCTTTCTGGTTGAGCGGGAGAAACAGCAAGTCCAATGCGTCCAAGTGTACCTTTGGGCAATCCGCCGCTCAGCTTTGTCCAAGTATCTCCGCCATCTTCCGTTTTGTAAATACCGCCTTCTTGGCCACCATCAATCATGGTCCAAGGTTTTCTTTCGGCGCGCCACATAGCGGCATAAATAATTCTCGGGTTTTCTGGGTTAATGGATAGATCAATAGCGCCAGTGCTATCGCTTAGGTATAAAACCCGCTCCCAAGATTTGCCGCCATTTTTAGAGCGAAAAACGCCTCTTCGGCTATTAGGTTTAAATACATTGCCTAAAGCGGCCACATATACCAAATCTGGATCTTTAGGGTGTATAATAATTTTACCTATTTGGCCAGCATCGGGCAGGCCGATGTGTTGCCAAGTTAGCCCGCCGTTTAACGATTTATACATGCCTATACCCGCAGAGACATTGCCCCTAGCACAAGCTGAGCCTGTCCCTACATAAATTACCTGCTCATCGGAAGGGGCCACTTCTATGGCACCGATAGAGCCTGCTTTGATTTGCCCGTCTGAAAGGTTTTTCCAATTGTTGCCTGCATCTGTGGTTTTCCAAACGCCACCGCCTGTGGCACCCATAAAAAATGTATAAGGCTCATGAGGAATGCCTGTAATGGCAGTAGATCTTCCGCCTCGAGTAGGCCCTACCGATCTATACTTAAGGGTAGAAAAATATTTTTTATCTACAGTTTTATTTGAGGTTTTACGGCTCTTTTGGTTTTGGGCAAAGCTGTTGGGTACGAATAGCAGCAAAGTAAAAAATAACAGCAAGAGATTTCGCATGAGGGATAATAAAGTTTGTTTTAACAGATATTGAGTATGATGTTTTTTTGATGCATGCTCAAATAAAAATCAATATACTTATTGTTGGGCTTACCAAAAAGAGAAAGCTGTTTTTTGAAATATAGAAAGCGGATATTGTTTATGGCAATCGCTCTCATAAATATTCCTTAAAAATGTCATATTATATTAGGGAGAAAGTCGCTTGAGAAAGTCGCCAATTTCCTCATAGCCGAAAGCTTGCCGCTT
>CAKZMZ010000035.1 GCA_937129345.1 uncultured Thalassovita sp.
AATTGATCGGGTTTATTCGCTTTGCTTAGGTACTAGCGAGGTTTCTTTATTTGAAATGGTCGCGGCCTATTCTGCCTTTGCCAACCAAGGCGTATGGACAGAGCCCGTTTTCATTACTCATATTGAAGACAAGGACGGAAAAGTCTTGGAAACTTTTGTACCCAAAACCATTGAAGCACTTAGCAAAGAAGACGCCTACATCATGTCTTACATGCTTAGAGGCAGTAATGAAGAGACCAACGGTACTTCTATTGGCCTGAGACTTAGACAAATCTATGAAGACAGGCAAGGCTACGATTTTATGAGAGAAACCCAAGTAGGCGGCAAAACGGGCACCACATCTAACTACTCTGATGGTTGGTTCATCGGGATGACCAAAAGCCTGATTACTGGAGTTTGGGTCGGTGGAGAAGAAAACGTTATCCACTTTCGCTCTTTGGAATATGGACAAGGAGGCAGAATGGCCATGCCAGAATTTGCCAAATATACCGAAAAAGTATATGCCGATGATTCTTTAGACTACCGCTATGAGCTGGGCGAAAACGGAGACTTTATCAAACCAGATAAAATGCTACCAGAGTTCGATTGCTGGAAGTACGAGCAAACGGTATTGATGAACCCGACCGACTCTACCAACCAGCCGAGTATATTGCCCACTACAACAGAAGACGACTTTTATTGATCACACAATAAAGCCTAGTCATTTAAAAAGACAGAAAGTTGGAAATGGCATTCCTACAAAAGCCAAATTCACTTTCTTTCCTTTTGTAACCTAGGCTTTTATAATTTTGCCTACACATGAAAAGATTGGCTTAAAGGCTTTAAGAGAAGCTGTTAAAACTGAATCATCAATTGCCCCCCTTTCGGCGCCTTGCTTCCATAAATTTTTGCTTTCTTATTGCACGTCTCCGTTCCTCTAATGCTTGTAACTTTTTAAATTGTTCTTTGCTCAAAGCCTTTTTAAAATCTTTGTGTTGCATTATGTCTAGCGTCTCTATATCGAATATTTTTTCCTGCTTACTAATATTAGAGGCCATGAGGTCTTCTCTAGCTTTAATATATTTCAGGTTAATGGCGTTTATCGCTGCAATCTGCTGTGCATCTAAACCTAAAGAATCGGTCATGATTTGCGTTTGGCGTTCGGCCCTTTTTTCAAGTGGAACCCTTTCGTGAAAATTTATTTTTTTGCCTGTATCTTGAGAGAAAGCTATGTTTTGCAAAAGGAGCATCAAAGCCAAAATCAATAGGTGTTTCATAAGTGAGTAATTATTTGATTCAATCAATAATTTAACCTAATGCAAGTGCTAGGATTGTTCAACCTTACTTTATTTAAAGGGTTTTTCAATTTTATAGGACGACTAAATGAAATTACAGCATATTTCAAATAAAAAGTGGTATTGTACATACTCTTCAGTAGGCCAATACCACTCAAAATCCTTTTACTAGGATTTAAATTACTGTTTTCGATTTAAAGAAAGGGCATTTACTAACTCCTACCTCTGCCCTTACCTTTACCGTGTCCTTTTCCTTTTTTCTTAGCTTGGTTTTTTGCGTGTATTTCTTGATAAGCTGCAAATTCATTCTCAGACAAAAGTGCTTTTAATGAGGTCATTCTTTCGGTTTTTATAGCCTGCATTTGCCCTCGCTTTTCGGGTCCTTTAATGCCGCTGTCCCATATCTTTCTTTGCTCTTGGGCAAATTTGAGATTAACCTCCATAATAGATTCTCTTAAACTGGCATCAAAACCAAGTTGCTGCTCCATATGATTGGTCTGCATAACCGCCTTGGCCTCAGGAGTCATTGTTTTTCCGCGACCATCGTGCTGTGCGTAACCTTGAAGTAGGCCAATCCAAATAAATCCGAATATTAAAATGAGTGTTTTCATAATGCATTTGGTTAGATAATTCATCAATAAGACTAAATAAACGAGATATCAGTCCATAAAAAAATTTATTCAACCAAAGCAGCTTTACACTCAATGAAAAGGCACAGAACTAAAATAAAGGATTCTAGCCTTCGCCCACTTCTTTTTTGATAAACTGTTGGAAGAGAAAACCAAAAGCGATAACAGGTAAGCACCCAATTACATTGAACCACAGATAAGGCACCTCTGTAAAGGCAAAACAATAAACAACGATCAATTCTGCTACTATAGCTGCTGCAAAAGTAGCCCTAGCGCCTATCTGCTTAAAATAGAAAGCCACCAAAAAAATACCCAAGATGGTACCATACACCAGAGAACCCAATACGTTTACGGCTTCGATCAAAGTGCCCAATCGGTTGGCAAACATAGTAAAGGTAATGGCATACGCCCCCCAAAAAACCGTGATCCAGCGCGAGGCATTCAGGTAATGCGCCTCATTAGCGTCTTTTTTAAAACGCCTTCTGTACACATCCACTACGGTAGTAGAGGCCAGCGCATTTAACTCTGAAGAAGTAGAGGACATAGATGCCGACAAAATTACGGCGATCAACAAACCTACTATACCCGCGGGCAAATGGTCTATTACAAAGTTTAAGAAGATGTAATTGGTATCATTGGTATCGGCATCTTTATCGATTTCTTTTATGGTCTCTATGGTCTCAGTGCGTATCGCGTTCAACTTTTGATCGGCTTGTTTCAGAGAATTTAGTGCTTCGTCACTTTGGTTTGCTCCTGTATTGAGTTCCCTCACATAATCCAAAGCTTTTTGCTTGCGCTCAAAAAACGCCTTGCTGTACTGATCTTCTAGTTCTACAATTTGTCCTCTGTTGCCGCTTAATCGGGCGTCTTCCAGCAGTACTTTATTAAAAAATACAGGAGGTTGAAAGAAAAAATAAAACACATAAACCATGGCACCTATTAAAAGTATCAGGAACTGCATAGGTATTTTGGCCATGCCATTGAATAAAAGCCCCATTCTACTCTGTGTAACCGAGCGGCCTGTGAGGTACCTCTGCACTTGCGATTGATCTGTGCCAAAGTAAGACAGCGCCAAGAAAAAGCCTCCGATGACTCCTGACCAGATGTTGTATCTACTTTCTAGATCAAATTCAAAATCTATGGCATTGAGACGCCCCATATCGCCTG
>CAKZMZ010000036.1 GCA_937129345.1 uncultured Thalassovita sp.
AGCCAATAAAGCAGAGATTATCTGTGTAGAAAAATAAATCTCGAAATAAATTAGGTTACTCTTTTCTAGAGGCAGAGGTATTTCAGGTAGTATATTTAATGAAAGCAGACTGCTTGCAAACTTTTAGAGCATTATCTTAAAGCCTATCTAATAAAATCCTGATCACACCTTTACGGTTTGAGGATCAAAGGCGTCTCGCAAGCCATTGCCCAAAAGGTTAAAAGCCAATACGGTAACACAAATACAAAAGCTAGGTAAAAATATAAGATGCCAACTGTTAGGAGTGCCAATAGCGGCAAAGCCCTCGTTGATCATCATACCCCAAGAGGGCATAGGAGGCTGAACGCCCAAACCCAAAAAGCTCAAACCCGCCTCAATAAGAATGGCTGAAGCAAAATTAGAAGTACTGATTACAATGAGCGGTCCAATTATATTGGGTAAAATATGATGAAAAATAATTCTTCTGTTAGAAAAGCCCAAAGCTCGGGCCGCTTCAACGAACAATTTTTGTTTTATCGCCATGATCTGCCCTCGCACCACTCTGGCAATTTCTACCCACATGGTTAAACCAACCGCTACAAAAGCGACCCAAATACCCCGCTGTTGCAAGGCAAGCGTTACCGCAATTACCAACATTATAGAAGGCACAGACCATATTACAGACATAAACCACATAATGAGCGCATCTATCTTACCACCAAAAAAGCCCGCCAAAGCGCCCATGGTCACCCCTAGCACAAGAGAAATCAGTACTGAAATAAATCCTATAGAAAGAGAAATTCTTGTGCCATAGATCAATCTGCTCAACATATCTCTTCCCGACTTATCGGTACCCAGCAAATAGGTTCTTTCTTCTACGTTTTTATCAAAAAACTCTGCTTCTAATTCCTCTCTCGTTATTTTTTGTATTTTTTCGTCTGAATCTAGGTAAGTAATCAGGTTGTCTTCTACTTTGTAGTTAAGAAGTACATCTCTGCCCAATTTTTCAGATGGGCCAACAAATAATGGCTTTACGCAATTTAAAAGCAGGTGGTCTATTTCTGCGCGCTCCCTACCAAATGGCTGAAAAAAAATACTGTCCCCCACGATTTTAGGCATGCCTTTAATTGGCACTATGGTATATTCGCTGTCTTGGCCGTTCATCATCCAACCGAAGAAGCCACTGCTGGGCACGTCTATATTTTTCCTTATTTTGAGGATGTTTACCTTAAAACCAGGTGTTTGCTTTTGAATTTGTACGGCACCATCATTGGCGTAAGGAGTTTTGTCTGGCATAAAAAGATAGCCACCACCTGCTATGACATGTGCCAAGGCAATTACGATCAAACCAAACAGCGCAGGCTTGTTTTTTAGTAAATGCCGCTTAGCATAGTAATAAGGGGTTTTATTATGCTGCTTGTTCAAGATGCAGGAAATTGGGTGAAAAAATTTCGCCTAAAAAAATCAGCAAATTGCCATCTTTTTTTTTTGATGACTTACTTCATTATATCGAAATTTTAACCCAACTATTTTATATTAGATTAAGCTTTTGAGCAGCTATTTTTTTTTGAGATACAGTTAGAGAAGCGGTAACTCAATAAAGTGAGTACGAAATGTGTAAATATGTGAGTTTGAGATAGCTAGGTGATGTTACTTTTCAGTAAGATACTTGTCAAACCCACCATGGTGCAGAGGCCAACTTTTTTTAAGTAATTAGCTTTAAAGACTCAATGCCCATTGTGTGCTAAAAGTCCTTTTTTAGTGGCCAAATAAGCGTATTCTCTAAATTTATTTTTGAAATCCAATTCCGGCTTACTGATCTCGGTATCCATATCCTGAAAGCACTTTACCCAGCCTTTCTCAATCAAACTTTTTAAGCAGTCGCAAAGCTCATTTTCTTCCAATTCTGTTTCAGAAAGCAAATCTTTGTAGGGAATCACGAAATACAATTCATCCAACACGTCAAATTCAAGGTCAGTCATAAGTTATTTTAAATTAAATTGAACTTTTGTAAAAAACCGAAAACTCATTAATGTGTTCGCCCTTTCCACTTGTAATTACCAAAATTGCCCGCCAAGCCGAAAAACACTACATAAAATGGATGGATCAAAGAGACTAAAGGAATCAACCAAATCCTGTTTTTCTGTACCGTAAAACGTAACAAAGGCGCAAGAAAGAAGAACTCGCCCAGCATCTTTAAAGCTACAAAGCACAATACTGTACCAACCGCAATCCATCCTGATAAATACAAAAATGGCAGCAAACAAAAAGTAAGATGAAAACCAAAAACCAAGATAGCCACTACAATTGGAGAGCGGCTGCGGTAATGGTTCCATTTACTGGCCCAACGCTTTCTTTGATAAAAAAAATCTCTAAAACTTGTCTTGGCCCGTGTTCTTACGATCGCATCAGTAGATTTTATAAATCTCACATCATTCGGATATAGTGCAGCTATTTTGTGCATCAAAAATTCATCATCACCAGAGGGGATCTGTTCGTTTCCCGAAAAGCCGTTGACCTCATAAAACGATGCTTTTTCGTAACAGATATTTGCACCATTGCACATGTTGGGCTTTTTCCAATACATAAAAACCGCTCCCGAACCGATAAGGCTAATGAATTCTACTGTTTGTATTTTTTCAAAAAGTGTTGAAGAAAAATCTAAAGTAACGGGTGCACTTATCAATTTTGGTCGCTTACTTTCAATATAAGCAGCAAATGTGTAAAGCCATCTTTTGCCTACTCTACAGTCTGCATCTGTAGATACAATATGGGTACCCTTTGCCTGTGATATCCCTTTATTTATAGCAGCCTTTTTACCTTGCTCATGCGCTAGTAAGCGAATGCAACTTGCTTGTACAGAAAGCGATGGGATAATTTCTGTAATTTTTTGAGCAGTACCATCTGTAGAGTGGTCATCGACAAGAATTATCTCAAAGTTTTTGTACTCTTGAGCATCTAAATCTTTTAATAAGGCAGCGATGCTGTCTGTTTCGTTTCTAGCCGCAATTATTACTGAAAAAAAGATATTTGTAGGTCGAGATTTTACAGAAAAAATGGGCATGCTCAACCAAGCGTAAGCAAGCAGCAAAGTACCCAAAAAGTATAGAATTGCAACTGTTAAAAATATAGCGAGCAAAGGCCAAATAAATAGAGGTTCAAGAATCGATACATCGCAAAAATAAATAATCAATCGACTTGGAGGCTATACCGAGATTTTTCTTATATCTTAAACTTTTGGCTTGGGTATGTTTAGCGAGCCATGTTAATTTGCCAAAAAATCAAAGATATGATACAAGTAATTCCCGCAATAGATATTATGGATGGTAAGTGCGTGCGCTTAAAACAAGGCGATTTTAATACGAAAACCACTTACAGAGACAAGCCTGTGGAGGTAGCTCAAGAATTTGAAGCCCTTGGAGCCAAGCGTTTGCATTTGGTTGATCTAGATGGAGCTAAGGCAAAAAAAGTAGTCAATTACAAAACGTTAGAAAGCATCTGTGAAAATACCCAACTCACTATCGATTTTGGAGGAGGTATCCAAAGCCAAGATGATTTGGATCGAGTATTTGATCACGGTGCGGAAATGGTTACCTGTGGTAGTATTGCCGTAAAGCAAAAAGCACTTTTTGAGCAGTGGGTCAACACTTATGGAGCTGAGAAATTTATACTGGCAGCAGATGTAAAGAATAAAATGATTGCTGTACATGGTTGGCAAGAAACTTCAGAGCTTTCCATTTTTGAATTTTTAAAGCAATACACTGCCATAGGCATCAATCAAGTACTTTGTACTGACATTAGCAAAGATGGAATGCTAAGTGGAAGTGCCGTAGATTTGTACGAAGAAATTATGCAGCAATTTCCTCAATTAAACTTAATAGCCAGTGGCGGCATCAGTAATGCACAGGATATTAAAGATTTGGATAATGCCCATATTTTTGGAGTGGTAGTGGGCAAGGCAATTTACGAGGGTAAAATTACCCCTGAAGAACTGGGCAAGTTACTTGGGCAATAAGAAAAAATTCCCTTGCTCAAAAGCTAATTTGCAGCAAGGGAAATACTTTTGAGGTTCGCTAGAATAATCTTTACCAACCCCAAGTACCGGGTGCTCCTTTAAATGGACCTACTATGTCTTTGGTGATCCAGCCTCCGTAAAAATCACCTTCTTGGGCTTGTACTTTTTCTTCGTCTACATAGCAGGCATCCATTTTTGATGGATAAAATGCAAAATGTCCATTTAACTCAGAAAAGGTGCATTCCTCGTAATACCATGCGGCATTTCTTATCAGTTTATCTCCTACTTTTATATGGCAGTAAGAAGCCTTTCCCTTAAACTCACACCAAGTTTTATGGTCGCTTTTCACTATAAAGCCCATAGAAACATCTTCGGCAGGAATGTAATAAACAGGAGGATGGCTCGTCTCCAGCACTCTTTTAGCATTATGCGTTTGTGCAATGCGCTGTTCATTAAATATCACCCTAACTAATTTAGAAGAGGGCTCAACTTTAGGCGGCCTTGGATAATCCCAAACCGACTCTTGACCGGGTTTTGGCTTTATTTTTTTCATGGCTTTTTATTTAAGTAAAGGATTGTATAAGCAAAAAGTTGAAAACAAACACAGTTAGGCTCTTTAAATTGACCACTCCAAACAGATAAATATTACATAGCTGATCTTTCTATAAAATTCAACGTTAAACAAAGTGTACAATATAAAAACACGCTTTATTCAAATAAACCGCAAATACAAACATTAACAGAAAGCAATGAACGAAATCACCAGGATAAAATGTTGCAATTTTATTACCCAAGGTTCTTGCTTCAAAATAGGTACTTGTTTTTCATTCTCAAAGCAAGGAATTATGTTTGGTAGATATAAGTTTACATTCTTACAGTTAAGTAATTTGTTAGGTAAAATTAAATCAATCAGTTTTAAGACAGCTTTTAAAGGCTTTTCTCTTAGCCTTTTGCTATCAGTTATTGCCTGCTATTTAAGCGTGGAATACAGTGCACACAATTATTTGTATGATGAACAGAAAGAGATTCCCTACAGTGAAGTAGGTTTGGTTTTGGGTACCAGCAAAAGATTGTCTGATGGCGGGCCAAACCTATATTTTAATTATAGATTAAAGGCCGCTTATCAATTATATGCTTCAG
>CAKZMZ010000037.1 GCA_937129345.1 uncultured Thalassovita sp.
AGGGCGAATGGCAATGTTGACCCTGCTGTAAGAATTAAAGCCTGCCTTTACGGGGTCTGTCCAACCAATAATGTGCAACACATTCTCTTGCAATAATTTATTGTAGCGATTGCGGATTGCCCCAACAGACATGCCTGTCTCTTGGGAAATATCGGTAAAAGACTTTCTGCCATCTCTTTGCAAATGAGCAAGAATGGTAAAATCCAATTGGTCTAGTTCTAATATTTGAGAAGAATTATTCAGTGTGAAAATATTTTAGTGATAAAGTGAAATATGTAAATTGTTGATAATTAATATTTTGCAGTTAACATAAGCTGCTCCATATGTATATAGATATGGAAAAAATAAATTTAAAATACAAATAATGCATTATCTAGTTGCAATAATAAAATATTTATAAATATAATTGCATCAGGTTAAATATTTATTTTGATAATGGCTCAAATGTCAAAAAACACAGAGGTAATTCAGCAAAAGGATATGCAATATTATATGCATAACTATGCTAATTTTAAGACTTATAAAGAAGATCGCTCAGTTATTTACGCCAAAGGTGAGAAGCATTTTATTTATGATAATGACGGAAACCGATACTTAGACGGGTTGGCGGGACTTTGGTGTGTGAACATAGGCCATGGCAATAAGGAAATTGCCCAATGCATGGCAGAACAAGCCCAAAAACTGGCTTATTATAATACCTTCGGAGACTCTAGCACAGCGCCTGCAGCCGAATTGGCAGCAAAGTTAGCTGCCTTAGCGCCTGGTACCTTAAATCATACATTCTATGGAACAGGTGGTTCAATGGCGAACGACTCGGCCATTAAAATCATCCATTATTATTTTAATATGCTGGGCAAGCCTAACAAAAAGAAGGTGATTTCTCGCAACTTAGGTTACCACGGCAGTACATTTTTGGCGCATACGCTTACCGGTATTCAGCCTACGCATGATCACTTCGATTTGGTAAAAGATTTAGTGCATTATGTTACGGCGCCTTACACCTACCACGAGGCAGGCGACAAAAACGAAGAAGAGTTTTGTGATTTTTTGGTGCAAGAGCTTGAAGATAAGATTTTAGAACTTGGAGCAGATAATGTGGCCTGTTTTATTGCAGAGCCTATTTTAGGTGCTGGCGGTGTAATTGTACCGCCCGAAGGTTACCACAAAAGAACTTGGGAAGTATGTAAAAAATACGATGTACTTTACATTTCAGATGAAGTGGTAACTGCCTTTGGTAGGTTAGGCCACATGGTAACCTCTTATAATAAATTTGATTTTGAGCCCGATGTTTTGGTAATGGCCAAGGGCTTATCTTCCGGTTACATTCCTATAGGCGCAACCATGATTTCTGATGAGATTTTTGATGTAATTAGCAGGCCTAAATCTGATAACCCATATTTTTCGCATGGTTTTACTTATGGCGGGCATGCGCTTGCTTGTGCGGTTGCCTTAAAGAATATCGAAATTATAGAGCGTGAAAAGTTATGTGAAAACGTGCTGGAGCAATCGCCTTATTTTTGGGAAGAGATGAAAAAGCTAGAAGACTTACCCATTGTAGGCGAAGTGCGCGGCAGCCACTACATGATGGGAATTGAGTTTGTAGCAGATAAAAAGACAAAAGCACATTTTGACCCGGAAATTGATATTACCAAACGCATTTATAAAAACTGTAAAGAGCGAGGTTTGATTTTACGCCCTATCGATTCGGTTTGCATCATTTCGCCTCCATTAACCTATGACCGTGAGGCCATTGAAAGAACAGCCCATATTGTTAAAGAAAGTGTGTTGGCTGCAATGGAGGAGGTGGAAATAAAGGTTTGAAATAATGCTTAAATTTGTTGAATTTGCTATAAGTCCCTAGAAATCAACTAAAGCATAAGGATATATAAATGAAAGTCGCAGAATTAAGAGCAAAACTCTCTACGCTAAAAAAAGAAGAAATTATCAAGTTATCTGTTGAGTTTTACAAACTAATACCCAAGGCAAAAAAAGAAGACTACGATATAGATGCTTTTATAAATAACCCAAGCGAAAAGAAAACTAAAGGCAGTGTAAAATCATTGGTCAGTCTAGCTGAAGTAGAACCAGAAATAAAATTATTTATTGAAAATGCTAAAGCACAAAATTACCTATATCCTAATAGAGAAGTCTCTAAAAGAGATAGGGCCACTTGGCGATTTAAAGTAAAAAAATGGTATAAGGAACTATCCAACACCAAGCGTGGAGATGCTGATATTGGCAAACAGGCTAAGTTGTTATCAGATTTGTATTCCCTCCTATGCGAAGCTTGCGGATATCAATATTTTTCTGGATATGACCCATTTCAGTCGGTAGGAGTTGATCAAGTTGTATTTTATAGTACGGTAATTAATCTATTACAAGAAGATAAAGGAAAGGGCGATTCTTTGGAAGCGTGTATTAAGCTGATCATTGAGAACCACTTAAATAGGTACACACTAAATTCCGGACTTATGCAAGAACTGCTTATTACTTTAAATATTCCAGATTTAAAAGAAAAAGGAATAGAGATAGTAAATAAGCTCATGATACAAAATGGCTTCAACCCTAAACCTATTGAAAAAAGTAAAGTATGGCGTTACTCTACTTCTGATTACAGGAAGGAGGAAAGGAACAATAATTTAGTTGAGTTGGGCTACAGGTTTTACTGCGGTTTGTTTGAGGTTAACAAAGGAATAGATTTTTACCAAGAGCATCATTATAACAGAAGTGAAGAAGTAAAACTCTACATTTTAGTCAGGCTTTTATTTGAAGAAGGCAGAAAAGAAAAAATAAGAGAGGTATTAGAAGATAGCATTGAAAAAGGTATAAAACCAAGAGATGGATTGATGAAGCTTCTAAAGGAAATTAAAGAAAAAGATACACTACCAAATTACTTATAATGAGATTTACTTTTTTCCTACTTATTTCCCTACTCATTTTCTCCTGCTCCAAAAATGCAGAGCAAACAGCAAACAAGGAAAAAGACAACACTACTGAACTCATAGTACAGAGACAAGCAGCGGAATACGATCCACAATCAGCAGTTTGGTTGATATGGTCACCTGTTGATCACTTAGGAGGTTTCTCCAATGAAAAAGTGGATTTAGCCATTATCGAAGCCTTGGTACCTTCGGTAAAAGTGCATGTTACAGCTGCAGATTCTACATTGTTGGCGAAAGCAAAGGCACAAATTCCAGCTGAATATTTAGAAAGCGGCAAAGTTGAATTGCATCAAATACCCTCGGTAGAGCTTTGGGCAAGAGATATGGGGCCTAATTTCGTGGAAACCAACCAAGGTTTGGCCATTGCCGATTTCAATTTTAATGCTTGGGGCTACACCGATACGTTAGATGCCAGTACGCAGATAGAAGAAAAATACGATGAAAACGTGGCCAAACTTTTAGGTTTGCCCATTATCTCAACGTCATTAATTAGTGAGGGCGGCAACCGAGAGGTAAACGGCGAAGGCACTTTAATGGTAGTAGAAGCCGTAGAGAAAGGTAGGAACCCCCACATGAGCAAAGCCGAAATGAATGCTGAATTTAAGCGCTTATTGGGTGTAACCAATGTAATTTGGCTCAAAGAAGGCTTGCACGAAGATGACCATACTTTTTTAGGGCAAATAGAAACAGAAGGTGGGGAGAAAGCCTACACTGTGATTACCACCAACGGACACATTGACGAATTTGCCCGCTTTGTGAATGATTCCACGGTTTTATTGGCAAAAGTTGATGAAGCCGATATGGATGATCCTATCGCACAAGAGAACCATAGGCGGATGGAAGAAAATTATGAGATTTTG
>CAKZMZ010000038.1 GCA_937129345.1 uncultured Thalassovita sp.
GATGGTACAGAGAATGGTCAGTAGAGAAAAATATACATGGAATGAAATCTATGTAGCTAATTAGACACCTCTAAATATTAATAGCAATAAAAAAGGATTCGCCAATAGACGAATCCTTTTTTATAAGGAGGTATGGTATGCGGTTTTTTTAAAGCACTCGTGTAAAAAAGCGCTTTTAAGATTAAAACCTTATGGCCTAACTCTCATTCTTCAAAGAACTCAAGTACTCCACCATGTCTCTAATTTCTCTTCTGCTCATAATGGTGGCCATAGGTGGCATGCTCGAAGGAATATTCTGCCTTTTGCTTACCCTAGAAACTTCTACTTCCATAGGTTCGGCTTCTGAAGTTTTAAGGGTGATAAATTCCTCGTCTTCGTGCATGAGTGTGCCGTTAACAGTTTGACCATCGTTTAGGGTAAGGCTGACCATGCCATAGCCCGGTGCCAAACGATTGCTAGGTAAAATCAAGGCTTCTAGCAGTTCTTCTCTAGTAAGTATGTTGCCAATATTGGCCAAATCGGGTCCGACTTCACCCCCGCGACCGCCAATGGCATGACAACGCGTACATTGCCCGGCAGTACTGCGGTAAAAGTAACGCCTGCCCGAGCGCAAATCTCCTCCATATAATGTTTCCTTAAAGTTTTCAACACTTATTTCATTGGAGGTATTTACTTGGGCCAGCTTTGCTTTAAGTTCTTCGGATTCAGTAGCGGCAATGGCTTCTTTTACATCCAAAATTATATCTGGAGAAATAGAATTGGCAATGAGCTGATCGGCTAAACCTGAGAGCACAGGCGCTGTTTTTTCTAGAGGCATTTCACCCAATATACTTAGTAAGCTTTGCTTTTCTTGTAAAGAACCTTTGGCAAAAACAGGGGCTACAATGCTAGGTAAATTCTTTCTCGAAATGTCTAGTTGGTCTAAGAGAGAAATAGCTGCGGTTCTGACCTCGTTGCTGTTGTCTTCCATACCCGACTGAATCAATTCAACAATGCCTTGATAATTTAAATCGGTCAATACGGGCAGCATAGCAGCGCGTACAGCTGGTTTTCTCGAGGTTTTAAAAATGGTAGCTAACCTTTCATTTTGTGAGTTGATGTTTAAGTTCTGCAGCATCTCTGCCGAGGCAATCAACACCAATTCTTTTTGACTACCGAGTAATTTATCTATCTGCTCATTTACCTTGCTACTTATCAAAGCAGGTTCTCTGTTGATCTCGCCTCGGTATCGGCCATCAACCCGATCCATAACAGAAGGATTGGTCCATGTACCCAAGGTTGCTAACGCCTCGGCCCTTAGGGTGTCATTGGCATCATTTCTTAAAGCATACGAGAGCAGTAAGTCTATTTCCTTTTCTGTGCCAACTCTTAAGCAAGCATTGATCGCTCTTCGAATAAGTGGCTCAGAAGTAAATCTAGTTTGTGCGAGAGTAGCTGCTAAAGCAGGTAAGGCTGGTTCTATCGACCAGTCGTCATTTATGGCCCTTGCTGCTTCTGTTACGATGTATTCATCTGCATCATTTAAGAACAAGGCTACCTTTTCATGTTGCATCCTTCTCAAAACCAAAACAGCGGCAATTCTCAAAGCGCGGCTATCGCTAGTGGCCAAAGCTATAATGGGTTCGGCTTTTCCAATTCTTGACAATGCAAAAACAGCGGCATGCCTGAGGTACAGGTCTTGATCGTTATTTACTTCGAGCATTTGCAAAAGAGCATCAATGGCAGGTTCATAAGCTATGCGGCCAATGGCCTGTGCCGCGTAGAATTTTACTCTAGGATTGGGGTTCTGCAATAAACTAATGTATGAATCGCCCGCTGCATTGTATTTTAAATCACCCAAAACCTTGGCGGTTTGTGCTATGATTTCGGGGTCTTGGTCTTGAAGGTAAGGCACCAATTCTGATGCAGCGCTTTGGTCTTTGGCCGCGATCTGTCCTATGCCCCAAATACCATGTATTCTTGCTAATTGATTTTTAGATTCTGCAATGGCTTTTAAAAGTGTGGCTTTGTCGTTTCTTTTTGCCAACTCAAATTGTGCTTTTTGCCTAATGCGCATGTCGGAGTAGGAGAGTAGCTCATACAATTTTTGGCTTTCTTGCTCACTGTAATCCAATACCATGAGGGTTTTGGTTTCTGCTCTTTCCCTTGCTAAATCATTGTTTTGCTCATCTACATCGAGTTTCCAACCCCTGCCATAATTTTTAGTGCCCCAGCCATTTACCCAATCGGCTATGTATAGCGCACCATCGGGGCCAAACTCTATACCTGTTGGCAGTATGCCTTTCATGGCTACTTGCTCCTGCTCCAAATCAAAAGAGGCGCCTTCTGGTTTTAAGGTAAATGCCCAAATAGGAGAGCGGCTAGGGTTGCCCACAAACTCTACTAAAAAGAAATGGTCTTGCCATTTTTTGCCTAGTGCTGAACCAGGATTGTATTGCATGCCTGTAGGGCCATTGTGGTAGTTCATGATCGGCGGGATGATGTAGGCAGCCTGACCTTCCCAGCGTGGTTTGAAAAGCTCTTCATCCATCCAAACTTTATAATCATTGTTTTTGGGGTCATTGTATTTGCCATACTGCCAATTGGCACGCCAGCCAGCGTCAGAACCTTCTACTATATGTACAAGCCTTTCGCTTTCTCCGGGGTGGTCGCCGTCGTTGTCCGCGCCGATGATGTTGCCATATTTGTCAAAAACAAATTCGTGGGTATTTCTCAGGCCAGCGGCAAAAACTTCAAAGTCGCTGCCGTCTGGATTGGCCCTTACCAAAACCCCTTGGTTAGGGTATTTGTGTTGCTTGCCCTCGGCATCAGTAACATTGGCGCCAATATCGCCAATACCCCAGTAAATTTTGCCATCGGGGCCCTCAACTGCACCCGACATGCCATGCCCGCTAAAACCAATGTGTACCGCATAACCATGGCTAATAGATTGCTTGTCATCAATAATGCCATCGCCGTTGGTATCTTTTAAGCGCCACATGTCAGGGGCAATGCCTAAAAAGATATCCTCATCTCTTACCAATAATGCGCCGGCCACATCGGTAATTTCCTCGTTAAAATCTTCTAAGATACGGGTCGATATATCTGCGTAGCCATCGCCATCTTCATCGGTGAGTTTCCAGATCTCGTCTTTTTCTACTGCCAAATCCTTCCAGTCGTGAGAGCCATCGTTGTTGAGGTCTTTGAGCCAGTTGTTCTGTTCGGAGTTTTCGGGTGAGAAATATTCTCTCAAAAACTTTCTCCTGTCTGCTACAGTCTCTAAGGCAATGGAGGGTATCTCCCAATTGCGGTGGCCTCTAATATCAAATTCTGAGTTTTTTTGCCGGTTGGTCCTTGTTAAATAGACATTGCCTTTATTATCTACAGCTAGAGCGATTGGGTCAGGTGCCAATGAGTCTGAGGCCCATAGATTGATTTTTAGGCCATCTGCTAGCTCAAAAGCGGTGTTTTCTCTGAGTTCTTTGTCTTTAGACTCCATAATACCCGGTTCTTCTCTAATAGATAGTGCATTAGGTGCAGGTGTTTTCTCGCATTGTATACTAAAAAATACAAAAATTACCCATAGGAATGGTCTAATTAATTTCATTTTCATAAAACAGATTAAAGTGAAAGGAAGCTATAAATTTAAATATTAGTTGCACTATGAAACTTGGTTTCATCAAACTAAATTTTTTTTAAAATTTTTATTGTAAATAATACACTTATTATTGTAAATTTATTATTATCGCGTAGAATCTTTGCAAGAACTTGTGTTTTTTCTAGATTCTAATTTTATTTAAAAGGTCATAGTGCCGATTTTTAACTAACCATTAATAATGAATATGAGAATGAAACGACTACCAATTTTATTGGTGAGCATCTTCTGTATGCTCTTTTTTAACTTTCAAGCTTTCGCACAGCAAACTGTTTCAGGAACAGTAACGGAAGCCGAATCAGGCGCAGAGCTTCCCGGCGCCTCCATTACCGTAAAAGGAACCACCACAGGAACAATTACAAGAGTAGATGGCTCGTACTCACTTGAAGTACCCGATGAGTCTGCAGTATTAGTGATTTCTTACGTGGGCTATCAAACACAAGAGATTCCGGTACAGGGCAGGTCGCAAATAGACATTGCACTGGAATCCGATATACAGGCCATGGAAGAGATCGTGGTTATCGGTTACGGCTCGCAGAAAAAAGAGAACCTGACCGGTTCTGTTGGTGTGGTAGACTCCAAGGCCCTTGAAGCTCGACCCATTACCAATGCCTCGCAAAGTTTACAGGGTCAAGTATCCGGTGTTTGGATAAACCAAAACTCAGGTGAGCCCGGTCAAGATGGGGCAACCATCAGAATACGTGGTATAGGTACGTTGAACAATGCCGACCCACTTGTTTTAGTCGATGGTATCGAAGCACCTTTCGGCAACATAGACCCTAATGACATAGAGTCCATCACTGTATTGAAAGATGCTGCTTCTGCCGCTATCTATGGTTCAAGGGCTGCCAACGGTGTAGTTTTGGTCACTACCAAAAGAGGTAGAAGAAACGAAAAACCGACCTTTAACTACAGTGGTTATACCGGTATCACACAGTCGGCCATTATTCCCGATTACATCTGGGATTCAGGAGAATTTATGCGATTGAGGAACGAGGCGGACAGGAACGGTGGAGGGCAACCCCTTTATCCGGACGAAGTGGTCGCGGAATACGATGCCAACGGCCCTAATACCAATTGGTTCGACGAACTCTTTAGAAATGCCTCTATACAACAACATAGCATTTCTGCCAGAGGAGGTAGCGAAAGTACCAATTTCAACATTTCTCTGGGTTATTTAAAACAAGAAGGAATTGTAGAGTTTACTGAGGGTACAGAAAGATACAATGCCCGTTTAAACCTTGACACTGAAGTGACGGAAAAGTTTACTTTAGGTACCAGCTTTTATGTAAGTCGTCAGGAGTCTGATCTAGATAATATTGGCCAAGATGGTGGCGTATTGGCCAGGGCAACAAGGCTCGGTCCTAATTTTCCTGCTTTTGATAGCCAAGGTAGATTGGCCGATAGAGATAGGACACTGGATAACATAGAATTATCTACCCCAAATATTTTAGCAGAGGTGCAGGCATTGAATCGTGTACTGATTCAGAATAGGTTCTTAGGAAACATGTATGCAGAATACGAGGTGATCGATGGTCTTAAAGTTAGGGCCACTTTTGGTGCCAATTACCAGCAGGACAACAACCAATTCTTTGATAAAAGGTTCGAGACCTTTGATTGGAGAACGGGAGATTTAGGACTGGTTTGGTTAGAGAACAGAAGATTGGAAAATCAATCTAGACAACAACTAAATGTTACCTCTTGGTTGCAGGCTACTTATGAAAAGTCATTTGGCCTGCATAATATCTCTGCTTTGGTCGGTTTTAACCAAGAGAGCTCAAGACAGACTTTCTTTAGTGCCAGTAGATTACAGATACCAAGTAACTCTTTGCCAGCATTGAGTACCGGTAACCCAGAGACCTCTACCAACTCGGGCGACGCCTTTGATTGGGCACTTAGGTCATACTTTGGTAGGGTAACTTACGATTTCAACAACAAATACCTGTTCGAGTTCAACGTAAGACGCGATGGATCCTCTAGGTTCGGTGCCAACAACCGTTGGTCGGTATTCCCTTCTTTATCAGCAGGCTGGGTAGTTTCTCGCGAAGATTTTTTCCAAGATGTTAATTTTGTCGACTTCCTAAAAGTAAGGGCTTCTTGGGGTCAGTTGGGT
Organism: uncultured Thalassovita sp.; assembly: GCA_937129345.1. Lineage (GTDB taxonomy): Bacteria > Bacteroidota > Bacteroidia > Cytophagales > Flammeovirgaceae > Chondrinema. Next base: position 5,748 of record CAKZMZ010000038.1, read on the forward strand.
AACCAAAACATAGGTAATTATCCTTTTGCGGCCAATATCTCCTTTAACTCGGCCTACAGTTTCGGTGGTTCAATAGTAGGTGCTGCAGCACAGACCACCTTGGGTAATCCGGACATTAAGTGGGAGACCACTGAGCAGGTAGATATCGGTATAGATATGTCATTGTTTGCAGGTGCCTTGAACATAGAAGCAGATTATTTTGTGAGAACGGCAAGCGATATCCTGTTCAACCAGATCAACCCTGCCGTAACAGGTGTAAGAAGCCCCACCACAGTAAACATAGCGCAGGTAAGAAACGCCGGTTGGGAATTTTCAGCAGATTATACCAAAAAAGTAGGTGCGTTCGAATTTACCATAGGCGGTAATGTTACTAAAGTAGAAAGTGAGGTATTGCAGATTGATCCAGGTCTTTCTGGCGAAGCGGACAGGGTAATCGACGGTGCGTTCGTGATTCAGCGAGGTGCTCCGATAAACGCTCTGTATGGACTTGATGCCATAGGTATTTTCCAAGACCAGCAAGAGATTGATAATGCTCCTGATCAATCTGCTTTCGGTGCCCCAACCCCGGGTGATCTGAGGTATAGGGATGCCAATGGAGACGGTGTGGTCACAATCGAAGATAGGGTAGTATTAGGTAAAGACAACCCAAGTTGGATTTATGGCATCAATGCTAGGGTAAGTTTTAAAGGGTTTGACATTGCCGCTTTATTCCAAGGTGTAGGTGATGCAGAAACTTTTGAAACCTCTAGATTCTATGCGCCATTTAACAACAGTGGTGGTGTAGCAACCATTTGGAGAGACCGTTGGACCCCGGACAACCCAAATGCTTCCTTACCCAAGATCAGAGTGGGACAAGGTGGTGTAAATTACAATGTGAACCATGATTGGTGGATGACCGATAGAAGTTACCTAAGACTCAAAAACCTACAGATAGGTTATAACTTCCCTCAGTCAATGCTACAGAACATCTTTGTTGACAACTTAAGGGTATTTGTAAATGGCACCAACTTGCTAACATTTACCAATTACATCGGGTTTGACCCTGAAAGGACAGAGCGTGATACAAACGGTGTATCCGGTTACCCACAACTCCGTATATTTACCGGTGGTGTCAATGTAAGATTTTAATTTATGAAAATGATTTTTAATTCAACTATCTATATAAAATGAAAAGCGTACATAAAATAATTTTAGGACTTTTTGTGATGCTGTTACCTATATCAGCATGCGAGGACGACTTTCTTGAAAGAGCGCCCATTGCAGAGGGTAGTGTAGAAGGTTTCTTTGAAACTGAAGAAGATGTGCTAAGGGCGGTAAACGGTATCTATGATGTTTTTCAAGGAAGCATCTGGGGCGGCGCCTTTTATTGGTACCAACAGAATTTCGATATCATGACCGATAACGGTGTGGGTTGTTGCCCTTGGGAAGCTCAATATCTAACTATTGGCAGAGGAGAACACAACTCGACCACTGGAGGTATTATCAACTTTAAATGGGATTTTGGCTATGAAGGTATCTTTAGGGCCAACTCTGTTCTGGAGAACATCGATAATGTAGATATCAACGAGAACACCAAGACCAAGTTGATCGCCGAGGTAAGGTTCCTGAGAGGCTTGATATACCAAGAAATGACCAATGTGTTCGGCGATTTACCTTTGATCGATAGAGTTTTGACAAGAGATGAAGGTTTTGACGTAGAACGTACTCCTAAAGCACAGATCCTTGACTTTATCTATGCCGATCTTGATTTTGCCGAAGCAAATCTAGATATGACCCCATTCAATGGAGATATTGGTAGACCTACCATGCAAGCAGCTATTGCAGTGAAGACACGTCTAAAATTGTATAATAACGATTATCAAGGAGCGGCGGCAGAAGCCAGGAAAATCATGGACATGGCCGCGGCCAACCCAGACATGATCGGGTTGATGGACAACTATGACGATGTATTCGATCCGACCATTGAAAATAACAAAGAGGTGTTGTTCGATATCCAATACACCGGTGGAACACAGGATGAAGGTAACTTTATGCAAGTAGCTTTGGCTCCGGGACCTGAAGGTACGCCTGGTAACGGTTGGGGCTCAATTACGCCAACGGACCAATTGGCCAATTCTTTCTACATGACAGACGGATTACCTATAGACGAGTCTCCATTGTACGATCCCGATAATCCTTATGTCAATAGAGACCCAAGAATGTTCGGTAACCTTTTTGTACCGGGTGTTTCTACTTGGAGAGGTGAGGTATATACCGAAACCCTTTCTGGATTTTCACCTTTCTTTGCAGTGAGAAAATGGGTAGATCCCAATGCTACTATTGGCGAGGACGGTTGTTCTTGTAATGAGACCAACTTCATTCTATTTAGATATGCGGACATATTGTTGATGTATGCTGAAGCGATCAATGAAACAAGCGGGCCCACATCAGAAGTTTATAATGCAGTCAATCAAATTAGAGCAAGAGTTGGGATGCCTGATTTTCCTGCTGGTTTGAGCCAAGATGAGATGAGAGAGGAAATCAAGCACGAGAGACATGTAGAGTTCCCTTGGGAAGGTACCCGTTACTTCGATTTGATCCGTTGGGGCGATGCAGCTGATGTAATCCCTACAGTAACATTATTTGGGGAGCCTATAGACTCACGTGTTTTTACCGCGCCTAAGCATAATCTATGGCCAATCCCTCAGAAAGATATTGACTTGAATCCAAAACTGACCCAAAATCCGGGTTACGGAGGAGCTTAATCCTTATTTTACTGAACATACAGTTCCGCAGGAAACGAATGCATTCGTTTCCTGCTTTTCTATTCAATATCTAAAGCAGCTAATTTAACCAGCTTATTATTAACTAATGGCCTAAGCGCTTATGATAAACAGATCACTATCATATTATGCTATATTATTTTACATAGCTGTAGTTTTTTTGTCCTGTTCAGAAAATGGGCTAAACCCATCTGAAGAGCCTCAAACCTTTGCCAGTTTGGACGAAGAATTGGAAGCCCAACTAAAAGCGGTTTCTAATGACATGGGTCTACCTTATTTTACCATGCCCGATGAAACCGATTACGATAAAATCCCCCAAGACCCTAAAAATCCCATTACCGCAGAAAAAGTAGAATTGGGGAAATTTCTTTTCCATGAAACGGGGATAGGCATCAACCCTAGAAACCCTGAAGAAGCGGGTACATTTTCTTGTGCTTCTTGCCACCATGCAGAGGCGGGATTCCAACCCGGTATAAGGCAAGGAGTGGGAGAGGGCGGTATAGGTTTTGGAGAAAAAGGAGAGGCAAGAAGGGTAAATCCAGATTATGGGTTCGATTTCTTGGACATACAACCTATCAGAACGCCTAGTATCGTAAACACGGCATGGCAAGAGGTAATGCTCTGGAACGGACAATTAGGCAATACACCGATCAACGAAGGTACCGAGATCAAATGGGCGCTAAGAAGTCCCAAATCCCTTAACTTTCTCGGTTTTGAAGGCTTGGAGACCCAAGCCATTGCAGGACTCACGATCCACAGGCAAAGGGTCAATGATGAGTTCGTGAATGAGCACCCCGATTACAAGGCAATGTTCGATGAGGCCTTCCCGCAAATACCTGAAACAGAAAGGTACAACGATACGATTGCAGGCCTGGCCATTGCAGCTTATGAGAGAACCGTTGTTACCAATAAGGCCCCTTTTCAAGAATGGTTAAAAGGAGATAAAACCGCTTTGAGCGAAAAAGAGAAAAAGGGCGCAATCTTGTTCTTTGGCAAAGCTGGCTGTGTTTCTTGCCATACAGGCCCTGCTTTAAGTTCCAATGCTTTTTACGCCCTGGGCATGAAAGATTTGATAGGAGAAGGGGTAACCAATACCGTTGGACAAGATTTCTTTACTTCAGCCGAGGGGCGCGGTGGTTTTACAGGCAACGAAGATGAACTGTTCCAATTTAAGGTGCCTCAGTTATATAATTTGATTGAATCCCCTTTTTATGGGCACGGTGGAAGCTTTACCTCTATAAGAGATGTGGTGGCATACAAGAATGCGGCAATACCAGAAAATGACCTAGTAGGTGAACAATATATCTCCAATAGATTTAAACCGCTAGGATTAACAGAAGAAGAAATTGACCAAATTACAGTCTTTATAGAAAAAGGGCTAAGAGATCCTGACCTAATGCGATATGCACCCACAAATCTACCGACGGGTAACTGTTTCCCTAATGCAGACGAAATGTCTAAAATAGATCTGGGCTGCAACTGACCCGCTTAATTTTAACCAGTAAAAATATCAAAGCATGAAAAAAGCATTTACCATATCACTGCTCATAGCCAATCTAAACCTCATGGCACAGACTTTTACGGAGGTATCTGAAGAGGCAGGTATCAACCACGCTTTTAAAGTAGATCTGGCCACCTTTGGTGGAGGTGCGGCCGTATTGGATTTTGATAATGATGGTTATGAAGATCTCTATGTAACCGGAGGTGCCAACGACGACGTGCTCTACCGCAACAATGGTGATGGCACTTTTACGGATGTGCTTCCATCTGCTGGGTTTGAAAGCGTAAGAACAGCTTATACACAAGGTGCCGCCGCCGCTGACATTAACCGCGATGGTTATAAGGACATCATAGTGACTACCATGAACTACCTTGACGGGAACCGTACAATTGCACCGAACCTTCTGTTTATCAACAATGGTGATGGTACCTTTACCGAGATGACCGACGAGTGGCAGTTAGGCAGCGACAGAGTTAATAGTATGGGTGCCAGCTTTGGAGATATCAATGCAGATGGTTATCCCGACCTTTTTATATGCAATTACTTTTCTAATTCAACAACTGGTATTTCTATTTACAATGAGTCTACCATTACCAATTCATTTAGGCCTTCTATAGATTTCCTTTACATCAATGTAGGAGGTGAGTATTTTGTAGATGTACGGGAGTTTTATGGTTTAGACCATGTTGGGTTTGGCTTTCAAGGGCTGTTTACAGATTATGACAATGATGCCGACTTAGACCTATATATTGTTAATGACTTTGGCTTTAAGAGTACGCCGAATCTGATGTTAAGGAACGAGTTTCCAGAGAAAAGATATTTTGACCGTTCAATAAACCAAGCACTCAACTACGGCATGAACGCCATGGGCATAGCAGTAGCCGATTTTAATTTTGATGGTTGGATGGATTATTTCGTGACAAACTTGGGTGCTAGTCTTTTTACCATTAATAAAGGCAATGGCGATGGTTTTAGGGATGGCACAGTACAATACAATTTGGCCATACCAGTAATCAATGATGAGGAGTACACAGGCCCACCGGTAAGCTGGGGTGTCAACTTCTTTGATTTCGATCATGATACCGATAATGACCTCTTTATCTGTAACGGTGCACTGAATCCCACTATTAGGCCAAACCCGAACCAATTCTTCAAATTTGAAAAAGGCACATTTAATGAAGTCTCTGCAGAATATGGCCTCAATGATCTTAGAATCGGTCGGGGTTCAGTGGTATTTGATTATGACAATGATGGCGACCTGGATTTGTTCGTAGTAAACCAAGAACCAAGGGATATCAGTACTACACTGCCTGAACCCAGGTGCTTACTCTATAGAAACGATGCCCCGAACAAGGGCAATTGGTTGCAGGTAGCTTTAGAAGGCATACAGGTAGAGAAAAACGGCCTAGGCTCTAAAATCGAATTAAAGGTAAATGGCAGGCTGTTGATCAGAGAGATCGATGGCGGTTCCAGTCATGTTTCACAAAATACGACCATAGCACATTTTGGCTTGGGCAATGCCACCACTATTGACGAACTGACAGTGAAATGGATAGGGGGTAATACACAGACACTAACCAATGTGGATGTGAACCAGAAAATTACCATTACGGAATCGCCCTCCAGCGAAAAAAGACAGGCTGTTGGGCAACTCAATGTTTACCCGACCACTATTGAAGAAAGCGCTATTTTAGAGTATGACCTGACCCGACCGGGCTCTATTGTGATTGGTCTTTATGATGTTAGGGGAGCGCTTATAGAACAAGTGGCCGATATCTCTGCCGAGGTACAGACTGGTTTTTGGCAATGGACCCCGCAAAAAGATCTACCAAAGGGTATCTATTTCTTTAAGTTGCATTCAGACACGGAGGTAATCACTAGGAGAGTGATCAAGATGTAAGTAAATTAATAAAGAAGCCCGCGAAATGATTTTATTCGCGGGCTTCTTATTTTTTTCTTAGTCTATTCTAGAAATCATATAACTATAAGTATAATTACTTGGCTTAATTTGATATTCTTCATGCGGCATGGCGCCCCAGCTGTTGTCTCCACCTACACCCATTTGCTTAAAGTCTATATTTACGTTTACTAGGTTTCTTTTAGGTATGTGGTAAGTGTGGCGCTGTATTTTCTTGTCGCCCTCATCAAAATCGCTATTGAGTTGGTGGTGGGCAGAAAAACCTAATAAATTGCCATCAACGGCAGAAAATTGAATCCCTTTATTATCTGAGTTGGCAAAGGCAACGCTTCTGATACTGGTGCGGAACCCATTTTCCTGAGGTCTAATATATGGGTAAAGCAGATCTTCTACTTTACTTTGGTAATTTCCCACCAAAGCGCTGGTGTACCTGTCTTGATAGTTTTCGTGGGGCCCCCTGCCATACCAAGTTACTTGTTGGTATTGATTATTTAGAATGATGTTATTGCCTACCCTGGGCATGATGGGTAAGTCCTCAGCAATATCTGATAAATTATTACTTACCAAAATATCGCCCTCATTGTTTATTTGATAAGTGACTTTTACCTCGGCATTAACATCGGGCAAAGCATAAATGGTTTCTACATTTAGAGTACCGGCGCCACCTTTAGCAATTTCGTCGTTGGTTGCTGATAAAATATTAAAGCTGACCAATTGCTGGTTTTGACTGGCTTTTTTCCAAACCCCCATTCTTTCGGGCATGTTATAACCAAAGTCATTGTCTATAGGTGCTCTCCAAAAATTTGGTCTTAAAGGTGCTTGTAAAACGTTGCCATTTCCGTAATCTAATTTAAAAAGTAGGCCTGTGTTTTTATCGAATTTCATTTGAAAATCCTTGCCGTTTACGGTAACCATGTTATCCTGATCGCTAACTTCCAAACCTGTTTGAGTACTTTCGAAATTAGGGAAAGTATAGTTGCTCAGTTTGAACTCTTCTTTGGCCAATTCATGTCCCTTCTTTAAAAGTGGCTCAGCAGTTTTTAAAGTAGCACTCAACCTTAGGTAATATTCCTTGCCCTGTTTAAAGTCAGGCAAGTCGATTTTTTGTTTAATGCTAGATCTAGCGGCCACATCCAAGGTACCTAAATCGCCTTGCGCAACTTGCTCGCCATTTTCTATTAAACTCCAGCTAATGTTAAAGTTGCTTAAATCCCTAAAATCATAGCCATTGTAAATGGTAAGGTTTTTACTCGGCAGGTCAAACTCCTTAAATTTGATGTATTGGTACACCTTTTTTACCTCGTACAAAGAAGGGTGGGCACTCCTATCAGGATTTACCAATCCATTTAAACAAAAGTTATCATCATTTTGCAATCTTGCTGCGTCAAAATCGCCACCATAGGCGTAGAATTCTTCACCCTGAGGCGTTTTGGCTTTAAGGCCTTGGTCTACCCAGTCCCAAATAAAACCACCTTGTAGTACATCGTATTTTTCAATTACATCCCAGTAGTCTTGTAAATTACCCACACTATTGCCCATGGCATGCGCATATTCACATTGTATAAATGGTTTGCTTGCATTGTCTTGTGCATATTTTTCCATTTGCTCAATGCGAGCGTACATGGGTGCTATAATGTCTGTATTTTCATAGAAAACAGCGCCTTCGTACTGAACGGGGCGGGTTGGGTCATTTTCTTTGAGCCAATTATAAGTAGCAAAGAAGTTCTCGCCATTGCCCGCTTCATTGCCCAAAGACCAAGTGATTATGCTAGGGAAGTTTTTGTCGCGCTCGTACATCCTAATGGTGCGGTCTAAGTGCATGCCTCTCCATTCTGGTCGGTAGGCAGGATGTATTTTTTTGGCTTCTTCATTATTGTCTAAACCTTGGTTGGTAGTGCCCATACCGTGGGTTTCTATGTTGGCCTCATCAACTACATAAAAGCCATACTCGTCGCACAAACGGTAAAAGAAATCATTTTTAGGATAGTGGCTGCAGCGTATGGCGTTGATGTTGTTCGCCTTCATCACTTCCATATCTTTAATGGTCAGGGCTTCGCCTACCACATGGCCTGTTACCTCGTCGTGGTCGTGTAGGTTCACTCCTTTTAAATAAACTGGTACGCCATTTACCAAGAATTGACCATTTTCGATTTCAATTGTTCTAAATCCTACATCTAAGGCAGTGCTTTCTATAAATTCGCCTTTCCGATTTTGTAAGGTAATGACCAAGCGGTATAAATTGGGCGTTTCTGCTGTCCAAGCTTTCACATCTTCTATGGTATAGTTCTGAAAACCCAACATCGATTCCTCCTGTTTGCCCACATCAATAGATTCTTCAATTGAGCCAATTAAATCATCGCCGTCGTAGAGTTTGAAAATGGCGGTTACACCTTTCTCGTTTTTACTTGTGTAATTCTCTAAAGTTAAGTTGGCGGCGAGTTTGCCGTTTTTGTAATCGGCATCTAGTTCAGAGGTGATGGCAATGTCTTTAATAGTAATTTTAGGCGTAGCATACAGGTACACATCACGCTCAATGCCGCTTAAGCGCCAAAAGTCTTGGTCTTCCATGTAACTGGCATCAGACCAGCGATATACCTCTACTGCCAAGTTGTTTTCTCCAGCTTGTAAGTGCTCGGTAATTTTGTACTCTGCAGGGGTTTTAGAGCCCTCATTGTAGCCAACAAATTTACCATTTAGCCAAATGTACATGGCAGAACGAACGCCACCGAAATGCAAGAAAATCTCTTTTTCGTTCCAATCTTCAGGTATGGTAAAGTTTCTTTTATAGCTGCCTACAGGGTTGTAATTATGGTCTATGTAAGGAGGATTTTTAGGGAAAGGATATACGATATTGGTGTATATCGGGATACCGAAACCCTCTAATTCCCAGTTGGCGGGGACTTTTATGTCGTTCCAGCCAGAAACATCGTAATCGGGCATGTAAAAATACATAGGGCGATCAGCTGGCTTTTTTACCCAGTTAAATTTCCATGTACCGTTCAGAGATTGATAGAGCGGAGAATTTTTCCAGTCTTTCTCTTGCTTGGCTTGTGCCTCATCTAAAAAACGGTAAAATGAAGCATGGGCATCTTCTCTGTTGATCTGAAAAATTTCGGGGTTTTCCCATTCAGGAACGTCGTTTCCATTTTGCTGGCCATAATTTATCAATGGCATAATCAAAAGAAAAAATAGGCTAGTCAGTCGTTTCATTTTCATTATTTATTAGTTTCAATCGAATATTTTAATGATTGAAAGATAGTGGATTTTGGGGCAAAATCAGGTGTTTTGGGAGAGAATTTTTGAGCTTTTAACCGTTAATTGAAACTAGTAAAATGAGGTTGGCTGATGGATGGATGCAATCAGTCCAATACACTCAGCGCAGCGTGCACAGCAGGCATGAGTGCCTCCTCTTTTTGTTGGGTTTTGCCTACCACTTTGAGGCCATTGTATACTGTAAATAACATTTGGGCAATGGCTTTTAGATTTTTCCCCTTTTTGATTTGTCCTTCTTGTTCGCCTTTTTGTAAATATTGGTAGAAGATGTCTTCAAAGGTAGCTTTATTGGCACTCAAAGTTTTTTTTAGAGATTTATCTAAAGGTAACATCTCTGTAGTGGTATTTACAACAAAGCAACCTTTGTTGTCTTTGTCTTCTATAATTTGCTGCACCGCTATGGTAAATAGTTTTAAAAAGCCCTCTTTGGTATTGGCTTCTTTTGCTAAGAATTGCCTGGTAAGATGGGTATTGGTGTCTCTGTATAAAGCAAAGGCTTTCTCGAACAATACTTTTTTACCGCCAAAGGTATCGTACAAGCTAGCTCGGTTAATGCCAAGAAAATCCACCAAATCCTGTATAGAAGTAGCATGGTAGCCTTTTTTCCAAAAAAGCTCCATGGCCTTTTTTAGCACTTCTTCTTCTTTAAAGCATTTGGTTCTTGGCATAATCTATTAAATAAGAATTTAGATTTGAGGATATACAATTTCCTCAAATCTAATATTTTTGGAACATTCATTCCAGAATTTGGCAAAAAAATATCACATAATACCAGGGTTGATGTTGATGCCACCATCAATATTATATTCACCTCCTGTAATAAAAGCAGCATCATCAGAAGCTAAGAAAGCGACCAATTTGGCAATTTCTGTAGGTTCTCCAAAACGCTTGAGTGGCACCCTGTTTTGCATGGCTTGTGCAAAACCGTTTAACTGTTCCTCTGGCATACCCGTTTTGCCGAAAATAGGCGTAGCTACCGGGCCCGGGTTTACCGCATTTACCCTAATTTTTCTTGGAGCCAATTCTGTAGCGGCTGTTCTAGTAAATGAGTTAAGAGCTGCTTTAGAAGCGGCATATATGGCTGTATTGGCCATGCCGGTATAGGCATTGACTGAAGATAAATTAATGATAGATGCGCCATCTTTTAGAATCGGTAAAAACTTTTCTATGGTAAATACAGCGCCTTTAAAGTTGATACCCATCTGCTGATCAAACATTTCTTCTGAAATTTGACCAACAGGAGCGGGAGCAAAAATCCCGGCATTTACAAAAAGGATATCGATTTGGCCATATAGCTCTTTTACTTGGCTAACCAAATGCTCAATGGCAGAAACTTGGCTTACATCGGCCACAATACCTCTTACGGCCAGCTCTTTTGAGGCTTGTTCTACTTTCTCGGCAGAACGACCTGTAATGATTACAGTGGCACCTTCTGATTTTAATTTTTGGGCAGTGGCATAGCCTATTCCACTGTTGCCACCTGTAACTACGGCTACTTTGTTTTCTGGATTTTTCATGAGTTCTTTTTTTAGATTATATATATTTTGGAACGTTCGTTCTAATACAAATATGTAATAACGGAATGATTGTTCCAAATAAAATTCAAACAATCTTATGAAAAAGTTTTCAAGTGTGATTAGTGTAACTGCTCAGGTACACATAAAACCTCTAAGAGGTGTTATTCTAATAGCAAAAATCATAAGTGTATAAATAAAACCCCACAGGGGTGATACAGTCTGGGAAATTCGGTCAGGACTACATTAAATCGAGGAGCTTTTTAAAATTCGATTTGAATAGCATTTTATAATTTCATCCCTCCGTAATTATACCTGAGTAGTTACGGCGGTCTATACGTTATGAGTAACCCAATAATCAAACAAAATTCTGCTACTGAGTTTTGATAAGATCTGCCACTAAAGATTTGCAATCAAAACCCAAAAGCTTTGGGGTTAACAGCTATATTTTGAAGACCCTTATTTAATATTTAGGCTTCTTTTTGGATTATTGGTTTTCTTTTTCTTTCATTACGAAACAAACTCACTGTACCGCATATTAAATTGGCAGTGCAAGAGTTTATGTTGAAAACATTTTTTCGATTGATAATTTTTTTGAATAAAATTTTGTGCTAAAGCTCATAAAAAACACCAATAACCATGGCAGAAGTTAACAAACTAAGAGTAACACAAGAGTATAGTAAGCTTAGTGATGAGTTAAAAGAACAGATCAAGTTGGTGTATCCTGAGGGGTATAGCCAATATTTGATCAAGTACACCAATAAAGATGGCAAACAAGTAAGCGCATTGCGTTTTGAAACGGATGAAAAAATCTATCTGATTAGAATGTCTGTATTGGAAGCAGAACAATTGGTAGAAGAAGATGACGATTTTGATGACGATGGTTTCTTGAAAGACGATGTAAAAGACGACTATGAGGACAAATACTCAGAAGTGGATTACCTAGATGAAAACGATAATTACGACGGAGGGAGTGACGATGATGATGATGACGACGACGATAAAGATTGAAACATATACTCGATTGAATAAGGAAGCACAGCTGAAAAGTTGTGCTTTTTTATTTTAGGGAAAACTGGTTTTGAAACTATCAAAACCTGCTAAATCTAAAAATTTTTTAAGGGCTGCATCGTATTGTAAGTGTATTTTTTGAACTGATATTTTTAGATTTTTTGAGCGATTTACGTGAGGATTTTTATAAGCTTTTTTAGGGCATTTCTTTGTCTTATATTTTGGCAAACAGGCTTTTCTATTTATGCACAGGAACTACCTGTTGTTTTTAAGATAGCGGATGCCGAGACCAATACACCTCTATTAAAAGCACATATTTACATAGAAGATATTGAAAAAAATTTAGTTGCCGATTTTGATGGTAAAGCACACACAGAAATAAAGGCAGGTGGTTACCACGCAGTTGTTAAATACATAGGTTACGAGACTAAATACTTTTATTTTGAGATAGAAAAAAAGGAGCAGGTGGTTGAGATAGCTTTATCTCCCGCCACGCTTACTATTGAGGAGGTAACAGTTAATGCAGAAGCAGAAAATGCCCATACCCACAGTGTAGATATTGGTAGTACTTCCATAAAAGCCAAAGAAATACAAGATTTGCCATTTTTAATGGGTGAGGCCGATCCTTTAAAAAGCATACAGTATTTACCGGGTGTACAGGCCTCAGGAGAGGGCAATGGCGGCATTTTTGTGCGTGGAGGTAGTTTAGATCAAAATTTGATTTTATACGACAATGCACCCATTTATAATCCCAACCATCTATTCGGTTTTTTCTCTGTTTTTAATGTAAATAGCATTTCACAGTTCGATATCATGAAAGGTGGTATTCCCGCTCATTTTGGAGGGCGTCTGTCTTCTGTACTCAACATTAAATCTAGAAAAGCCAGCAATACTAGAAAAGCCTTTAAAGGGAATGTAGGATTTTTGGCAGGTTCATTTGCGGCCGAATTGCCGGTGGTTAAAAACAAATCTTCGCTATTGGTTTCGGCTAGGCGTACCTATGCAGATTTAATCCTAAAGGGTTTGTCTTCTTCAATTGATGCGCTCAACAATCAACCCGACTATTATTTTTATGATGTAAACATCAATTACGACCATCAGCTAAGTAGCAAAGACCGTTTCTCTTTTGTTTTTTACAGAGGCAAAGATGATTTTGCCTATCAGCAGGGCAATTCTTTTAGAAATACCATAGCTTGGGCAAACACTACAGGTGCATTTAATTGGAAACACGCCTTTAATAGTTCATTTGTAGCCGAGGCTTCTTTCTATTTTTCAGATTATAAGATGGAATTAGGAGCAGGCATTAACAACTACAACCTCAATTTAAATTCGGGTATTAGGGATGTGGGAGGCAAATTGGTTTTTTCATTAGATAAAAATGAAAGTGGATTCTTGATAATGCAATCAGACCCATTGGATATTTTA
>CAKZMZ010000039.1 GCA_937129345.1 uncultured Thalassovita sp.
ATAGCCAATGGCATAGCTGCAGGGCTCATATTTTACACGCTCATTAAACTGGCCAAAGGCAAGGCTAAGGAAGTGCATCCAATAGTATACATTATCACCTTGCTTTTCATTATTAGATTTGCCATTGTGTAAGTGCTTTTTCTATACTTCAGTGTGGACAGTACAGGACAGTTAAAAAGGTTTTTATATTGAAATTTAACAGAAATTAAGCTAACAGCATGGAGTTATCAACTATTGATATTGCCATTATAATCGCCTACCTGTTTTTAACAGTATTTATTGGCTTTTATATTTCAAAAAAAGCTTCAGCCAATTTAGAAGCCTATTTTTTGGGTGGGAAAAGTTTGCCATGGTATGTATTGGGTATTTCTAATGCCTCCGGTATGTTTGATATTACCGGTACCATGTGGCTAGTGGCTTTATGTTTTGTCTACGGTTTAAAAAGTGCTTGGATACCTTGGTTGTGGCCAATATTCAACCAGATATTTTTAATGGTTTTTCTTTCTGCTTGGCTGCGGCGTTCTAATGTAATGACGGGTGCCGAGTGGATCCAAACCCGCTTCGGGCACGGAAAAGGAGCAAAACTTTCTAACATAATTGTTATTGTGTTTGCCTTAGTAACTGTAGTGGGCTATTTGGCCTACGCTTTCCAAGGAATAGGAAAGTTTGCTTATACCTTTTTGCCCAAAAGTATTATAATGGCAGGTACGGAGTACGCGCTCACGCCTAATTTTTATGGCCTTTTATTTATAGGCATCACCGCACTTTATGTGGTAAAAGGAGGGATGTACAGTGTGGTACTTACCGAGGTAGTTCAATTTTTAGTAATGACGGTGGCCTCATTGGCAGTAGGTATTATTGCAATCAATAAAGTATCTCCAGATGTGATCGATGCCATGGTGCCTGAGGGCTGGAAGTCCATATTTTTTGGTTGGGAGCTTAATCTTAACTGGAATATTGCGGAAGTGAACCAAAAGATCATAGATGACGGTTACGAGCTGTTCAGTATCTTTTTTATGATGATGGTATTTAAGGGGATATTGGTGAGCTTGGCAGGGCCTGCCCCCAACTATGATATGCAGCGTGTTCTCTCTACCAAATCACCTACGGAAGCTGCCAAAATGAGTGGCTTCGTTTCATTGGTGTTGTTTTTCCCAAGATACATGATGATTGCTGGCGTGGCCATTATCGGTTTGGCCAGTGTGCAAGAACTTGGCTTAGCACCTTTACAGACTGCAGGTGCAACTGATTTTGAGCTGATACTTCCACATGTAATCAAAAACTATATACCAGTAGGTTTGGTAGGTTTGCTTTTAGCAGGGTTGTTGGCCGCTTTTATGTCAACAGTAGCAGCTACTGTAAACGCAGCTCCAGCTTATTTGGTAAACGACATCTATAAAAAGTACCTCAACCCCAATGCAGAGCCCAAAACGTATGTGAACATGAGTTACCTCTCAACTATAGTTGTTTTGGTAGTGGGTGTTGGTTTTGGTTTTGCCACAGATTCCATAAACCAAGTAACCCAATGGATAGTAAATGCGCTTTTTGGTGGTTATGCAGTAGCTAACTTATTAAAATGGTACTGGTGGCGCTTAAATGGTCATGGTTATTTTTGGGGCATGTTGGCGGGTGTGGCTTCATCCCTGTTTCTTCCGTTCTTAGATGTTTCTTACATACCTCTGCCCGCAGATTTGGCGCGCTTCCCTATTATGTTCGTGGCTTCTTTAATTGGATGCTTGGCAGGCAGCTATTTAACCAAACCACAAGCCGATGAAGAATTGATTGATTTTTATAAAAGAGTGAGGCCTTGGGGAATTTGGGGAGCAGTACATCAAAAAATATTAGAAAGAGAACCAGACTTTAAAAGAAATAATGAGTTTGGCCGAGATATGCTGAACATTTTAATTGGTGTAATCTGGCAGACATCTTTAGTGGCCTTACCTATATTTTTGGTAATCAGGGAAAACCAAATGGCTTTGATTGCGCTAGGTATTGCTTTCATTACTTCTTTATTGCTCAAAATTAACTGGTATGACAAATTAGAAGATTAATTGAAGAGTAAAAAATAAAAATCTAATAGGACACTAGCGCCCTAGAGTATTTCACAAAGAGTTTTCAATGTAATATGGAATAATAAATTCCTTTTAAAACTCAATTTCGCTTTTGTAAGTAGAATTATAATTGCTCAAAAAAGGTGTCTAAAGTTTAAACTAATTAGAACTAGCTATTAGACCGAGTTAATGTTGTAAACCATAAATGTATTATGAACCCAGATTTTGAAAACAAAATAAAGACACTATTTAGCAAACAAGAAAATCTGCTTTCAAGGAAAAACCCACCACGTAAGAACAGCAACGGGATTTATACCAGATATGAACATCCTATACTAACAGCAGAGCACGTACCTGTGCATTGGCGTTATGACTTAAGTGAAGAGGACAATCCCTATTTAATGGAAAGAATGGGTATCAATGCGGTTTTTAATGCAGGGGCGATTGAGTTTAAAGGAAAAATCTGTGTAATTGCTAGGGTAGAGGGTTGGGATAGAAAATCCTTTTTTGCCATAGCAGAGAGTGAAAATGGCATAGACAACTTTAGATTTTGGGATTATCCTGTAGTGATACCAGAAACAGAAGACCCCGACACCAATACTTACGATATGCGCTTGGTAAAGCACGAAGACGGTTGGATCTATGGCTTGTTCTGTGCTGAAAGAAAAGACAAGGAACATCCTGAGGACTTATCTGCCGCAGTGGCTTCTTGCGGTATTGCCCGTACCAAAGACTTAAAAAACTGGGAAAGACTGCCAGATTTAGAAACTCCTGCCAAGCAACAGCGCAATTGCGTTCTACATCCAACATTTGTAGATGGAAAATATGCGTTTTACACACGCCCACTTACACATTTTGCGGCTACAGGTACAGGCGCTGGTATAGGTTGGGGACTTACCGAGAACATTAACAATCCAGTAATAAAAGAAGAGGTTATTTTAGATGAGCGAGTTTACCATACCATAAAAGAAGGGAAAAATGGTCAAGGTCCCGCACCTATAAAAACCGAGCAAGGCTGGTTACATTTGGCCCATGCCGTAAGGGATACTGCCGCAGGCATGCGCTATGTTTTGTACGCTTTCTTAACGGATTTAGACAATCCTGAGAAAGTGATCAAACAACCTGGTGGCTATTTTATGGCTCCTGAATTTGATGAGCGTATAGGCGATGTATCTAACGTGCTTTTTACCAACGGTTGGGTAGCTAAGGAAAATGGCGACTTATTTATTTACTATGGATCCTCTGATACCAGGCTGCACGTGGCCACTACAACGGTAAATAAAATGTTAGACTATGTAATGAACACGCCCAAAGATGGTTTGCGTACCTTTGCGTGTATACAACAGCGCAACCAATTGATTACCAAAAACTTACAGATTTTAGAAGGCTTGGGCTTAAAAGAGGCTGTGAAAGTTAAAGCTTAATCTTCTAAATAAAATCGTAAAACAGCACAGGCCTCAGCAAGGAGGCCTGTGTTTTTTTTGAATTAGAGGAGGTTCGGTCTTTTATTTTAATTGTACCAATCTCATTTTCGTCAAGCTTCGCCATAACCACTCAAACACGCCATATTTAAATTTCTGTATCCAAAAATTGCTAAAGGCTACTAACATAAGCCAAACTGCAAAAACCAAGAGCAGTTGCAATATTCTGGAGACCTCTCCAAAAAAGCCCAAACCGTAGAAGATAAAGGTACATATAATAGATTGCAGCAAGTAATTGCTCAAGGCCATTTTGCCAACTTTAGCCAGTGATCGTGTGAGTTTTGGTAGCCTATTGTACTTAACTATTAATACCAAACCCGCTACATAAGCCATGGCAATGCCGAGGCTTCCCACATAATTAAAAATACTCCCCAAAAACATAGCATACTCAAATTGCCAGTTATGCGCAAAGTTTTTAACAATACCGATTGAAACCAAAATAAAACCCAGTAAACCAGCAAATAAAAGTATGCGCTTGTATGATTTTTCAGCTTTTTCGCCTGAGAAAAATCCTGATTTAAACAATGCCATGCCCAAAAGCATAAGACCTGTGATCCGCCAGAAAAAAAAGAAAAAGAAATATTGGGTTTGCATCATAAGTGCCGTTGTGATTCTTGCATTCAGCTGTTCTACATAAGAGCCTTGGTAAGCGGCCAACCTGTCGTTCAATTGTTCTTGGGTAAGTGTCCAGCCTGAGGCAATTTCATTGCTAACTTCTTTAGGTAAATGTGGCAGAGAAAATCCCATAACCAGATTAATAATTATTGGAACGGAGAACAAAAGTAAGCCAACAACGGCAAGGGTTCTTATTTTCCATTTTCGCACAGGGAAAAGCAGAAAGGCGCAAAAGGCGTACATGGTCAAAATATCGCCGTACCATATTAAATAAGCATGTACGAGGCCTATGATCAACAACCAAAAGTTTCTGCTGTAATGTACCCTAGCTTCTGAACTACCTTTTTTTGCAGCGTTTTGGGTAATCATTACAATGGATGCACCAAAAAGCATAGAAAATATACTCATGAATTTTTGGTCTGCAAACAGGTGGCTAAAAGCCCAAGCAAAAAGATTTAAGCCTGTTAAATCGCCATATGCCGCAGGGTTGGTGTATGTCTCACCGGGCATAGAAAAACTTTGAATGTTCATAAGTA
Source organism: uncultured Thalassovita sp. (assembly GCA_937129345.1). Lineage (GTDB taxonomy): Bacteria > Bacteroidota > Bacteroidia > Cytophagales > Flammeovirgaceae > Chondrinema. Next base: position 4,684 of record CAKZMZ010000039.1, read on the forward strand.
AAATACCTAATACGGCAAACCCACGAATAACATCCAATTCAACAATTCTCTTTTGAGTCGCTTTTAATACCTGCATAATATACTTTTGGTTTGTGTTGATGCCTTTCTTAGACCTTCATTCTCGCTTTTTTACTTTTTTTCAACTTTTTTTTGCAATATCTGTATCTTTTTGAGAAATGCGCATTACACCTACCAAAGACACTAAGAAAGATTCCTAACTCAAAACAAAAATAATATGATTAGATTACTAGACACGATGGGCATGGCCGGTTTGGCTATATTTTTTGCCGTAGCCCTAGTAGGCACCATTTATTTGTTGCGCTACATTATGGGTAAGAAAAGTGCAGAGTTAACCACTGAAGGTGCCAATGTAAGCCAGCTACAAAAAAAGCATGAAGATGTTGACATTCACAAATACCGTAAATTAGTTGCTAACATAGGTTTGATGCTAAGTTTGGCCATTGTTTTAGCCGCTTTCGAGTTTCCTGATTTTGAAGAATCTGATTTGGTAGACTTAGGAACGCTAGATTCAGACATGGAAGAGATGATGGAAATTCCTCCAACAGAGCAACTGCCACCACCTCCACCAAAAATAGAGACTCCTCAAATTGTTGAGGTGCCGGATGAAGAAGAGATAGAAGAGGAAATCGAGATTGATTTGGACATGGAGGCTGACGAGGAAACTGTGATCGAAGAAATCATCATTGAAGAGGAGCCAGAGGTAGAAGAGAAAGTTGAAGAGATTTTCGAGATTGTGGAAGAAAGTGCTGAGCCAAATGGAGGTTATGCTGCCTTTTACAAATTCGTTAAGAAAAACATAAAATACCCGAACCAAGCAAAAAGAATGGGTGTAGAGGGCAAAGTGTACGTACAGTTTGTGGTAGATAAAGACGGAAGCATCACCGATGTAAAAGCCATTCGAGGTATTGGTGCCGGTTGTGATGAGGAAGCCATCAGGATTTTGCAGAAATCTCCGAAATGGAAGCCCGGTAAGCAAAGAGGCCGTGCAGTAAAACAAAGAATTGTATTGCCTATCAACTTTAAGTTAGGCTAATT
>CAKZMZ010000040.1 GCA_937129345.1 uncultured Thalassovita sp.
AAGACATGTTAGTAAAACGCTGCCCATCAAATTTAAAAATAGAAGAAACACTGCCTATAAAGACATTGCCCTGATCATCGCTTACTACAGGTGAGGCCCAATAAGTCAATGCTTTTGGCAATACAGGCTTGGGAACATTTCGATGTTGGTTTATTATGTCAATACCGCTTTCGGTACTCAACCATATTCGGCCTGCGGTATCTTGCGCAACCGACCAAACCAGATTGTCTTTCAGTCCGAATTCTTTATTGTAAGTGAGTAAAAAATCGTTGTTCAATCTAAATATTCCTCTGTTGGTACTGAACCAAATACCGCCTTCAAAATCCTCGGTAATGTCATAAATGTATTCGGTAAGGCCGTTTTTACTATCTAAAAAGGTAGCCTGATTATTTTCTAAGTAAGCAGCGCCATACAGTGTACCTATCCAAAGTCTGCTTTTGCTGTCTTTAAAAATAGAAGTAATGGTCCTGTCTTTTAACTGCGGGTGAAAGAGCTCGCATTGGCTAAAATCCTCAGACAACTTATAAAGTCCATTGGTTGTGCCGAGTAAAAACCCGGTCGAGTCTTCGGCGAATGAGAGTATGTTTTCGTACTGCAAAGCCGAATCCGACAACTCTATTTTAGCAAGTTCATTTTCTTCGAGTAAGAAAAGGCCATGCCCTAAGGTACTGAACCATATTCGGTTCTTACTGTCGCAAAAAATCCTTATCAATTCATTTTCTCCCTTAAAATCTAATGGTGGGTAGGAAGTTTCACCATCTTCTATGATGCCAACTCCTTTTTCAGGATGCCCAAACCAAACCTTGTCTTCTCGGTCTATAGTTAGGGCTTCTATTTTGATCTTGCTAGTTTCTCCAGCTTCGTAATGCTCAATATTTTTTCCGAAAATAGAAATGATTCCGTTTTCAGTTGCGAACCACATTCTGTTTTCGGTATCGGGCATTACTTTAAATATAAAGTTGCTGCCTATTTTATTTTTTTTGCTATAAGTAATGAATTTATGGCCATTGAACCGGCTAATACCGCCCTCAAAAGTGCCGATCCATAAATATCCTAAGCTATCGGTAGCAATGGTTCTGCATTGGTTTTGGGCCAATCCATCTTTACTGGTAAACCTACTAAAGTTGTACTGCTGTGCAGTAAGGTTGGCTGCGTAAGCAAAAAAAACAATGTATAAAAGCAAAAAATATGATAGCCTGCCCAAGTTCATTTCAATTAAAAGGATGCTTTTACTCAATTATCAGAACATCAATTGATTTTAAACATAAAAAATGGTTCAAAATCTTAGATAATGATTTTTATCATGAAGCATCAACGGATAAATTTTCAATTTTGCCACGTAAAAAATAAGTTCGAAAAAAACAGTTCTTTACATCGATCGGTAAAATATTTTATAAACGATTATTCAATTTTTTAGTATCGAATATGGATATAGCTGCCATTAGAAAAGAGTATACACTCAAGGAATTAGACGAAAGCCAAGTACATGCTGATCCCATACAGCAATTTAAGATTTGGTTTGATGAAGCACTCGGGGCAGAAGTGCCCGAACCCAATGCCATGAACCTCGCCACGGTTGATGTAAACGGACGCCCGACATCTCGCATTGTACTTTTAAAAGGTATAGAGGAGCAAGAATTTGTGTTTTATACCAATTACCAAAGTAGAAAAGGACAGGAGATGGCAAAAACACCTTATGTCTGCCTCAATTTTTTTTGGGCCGAGTTAGAGCGCCAAGTAAGGATTGAGGGAAAAGTAAAAAAAGTCGTAGCAGCAACTTCAGATGCTTATTTTAATAGTAGGCCAAAGGGAAGTAGGATAGGTGCACACGTTTCTCCGCAAAGTACGGTAATTAAAAACAGGGCCGTGCTAGAAGAAACAGCCGAACGCCTCCAGAAAGAATTTGAAAACAAAGAAGTGCTTAGGCCAGAACATTGGGGTGGCTATTCTGTAAAGCCTTTCTTAATGGAATTTTGGCAAGGTAGGGCAAGCCGCTTGCACGATAGGATTCTATACGAATTTATAGATGGCAAGTGGGATATAAAAAGACTGGCTCCTTAGATAGACAAGAAATGATTTAATTACTGCTCATTCATAATTTGAATGGTCAAAATGATAATATACACCAAGTTGCCCACTATGGCCAAAAGGGGTACGAACAAAGCGCCAAAAGCTACAGATACTCCCTTGGCTTGGATGTTGCCATCTTGGTCTGTTTTAGGGGCGCCGGGCATGCTATCGAACATCATGGCCTCGTAAGGTTCCTTTTCGTTGTAAAGCAAGACTTCTACTTCTTCGTCTTCTAATAGGTGTGCTTCGTGTGTATTGGTTTCTACTTGGTACTTGTTCCCGTTTGAGGCCTCAAACTCGAAAAACATCTGATAAACTACTTGATCGTTGATTTCCCTTCCTGTAGCTGCTTTTTTGACCAGTTTGCCATAGCCCACTCTGCCATATTTTAATAGCTTAATCGTTTGCTGCCCACCCCGTACGCCTAAAAAAATCATGATAAAGCCAATAAAAGGAACGATGAGCGGTAACAGCCCCACGGCAATTCCGTACTCTGCGGTGCGCAGGCCTTTTATTCTATTGTATTCAGGTTTGCCCTCTACATACTCAACGGTTACTTCATTTCTCAACTGGTAGTGCTTTTCTCTGCTGAACGATTTCCCCTTGAACATTTTCTGGGGTGTCCAAAATTGATAGGTGTATTCTTCGACTTCTAAACCGTTAACAATCGCACCTGTACCTCTTACCATGGTTACTTTGCCTTTTGCTTCTTGCAATTTTCCTGAAAATTTTCTGATATTCATTAAATCAGATTCTAGGGAAAATACCCAGAAAAACACCATACCCAAACCGAGAATAGGCCAGCCAATACGGTTGGTAAGTCCGCCAAATAGTATTTCAAGCTTGGTGGTAAATGGAATGTGCCTCGGTACGGGCGCCAACTTTTTTATTTCGTGATGTACCATTCAGTAGAGCTTGGCTTTTTTATTTTACTTTTCCCAATTGTTGGTGAGTGCCTTTAACCTCTTCTCAACGGCTTTTAATTCTTCATTTTCATCGCTAGGGTCTAACTTTAGCAAAACCAATTTTTTCTGGTGCAGCTCTTCAAGTTCTGCTTCCATGTTCTTTACCAACTGCTTATTGTATTTTTCGATCATCTTTACTTTTTCTTCCTCAAAAACAGTAGGTCGTCTGCTCAATCCTGTAAGTACAATTGCGAGTCCCAAACGTTCGCCGGCCGGTGTAATAATTTGGTCTTGCGCTGTTTTTATCAATTCTTTGATTTCGTTCTCCTTGGTGTATTTAATTTTTTTAAGCGTAAGCGTTTCAAAATGCCCTTTTAGGTTTCTTTTAAGCGTTTTCTTTATTTTCTTGAGCTCTTTGGAGATGCTTTCTCTATCTATATCTTCAGGTTCGGGCAGTTCGTCGGCAACTACATCTTCATTGGGGTTTATGTCCATTCTGCGCTGCATGCGCTGTATTTGTGCCAAGTCAATCTCGCCGCCTTCATTTCTGATGATATTTTCATCTCCGCTGTTTCCAGCACTTGCAGTGGCACTTGCTGCACCGCCCATTCCTTCCATATGCATACCGTAAAAGCCACTACCGAATCTCGATGCTTCTTCATCTTCTAAGTCTTCCTCATAAGCCTCATTGCGGTTCTCGTAATCAGAAGAGGCAATGAACTGTGCCCATCCATTTTGCGCTACACCTGTAATTTTATATTCCACATCATAAATAATGCGCTCTGCATTGCCCTCATGCCTTATGGGAAATACCTCCATTTTAAAATGATGCGTTTCTTTCTCTAGTGCTGCCAAACGGGCGTTTATATAGGCAAGCCTTGGGTGTACCAATACCTGTAAGCCAAAAATATGAAATTTATCCAGCGACATAAAGATGCAATCTTCTAGCTTTTCCCTAACGGTATCTTCTTCTGGGTTTTCTCTAAAATCAAATTTTCTAAATAGTTGATGTGGCGATAAGTCATGTACTTTACGCTCTACAGCGCTAATGACTTGTTCCTTTATTTCGCTTTCAAGATCTATATGAGGATCCAACAGGTTTTTGATTTCTGATAGATTGGTAAGTGTTCCTCTAATGATAAAATCGAAATGTATGTTTACGCCAATGTCAGCCGTAGGAAAAACTTCATTTTCTATCACAATCCTAAATTGTTTGCGCATCATAGAGAGTGCGCTCAAACCTTTTAATTCTATGCGTTGCAGTGCGGTTAAACCAATGCTACTTGCTTCTTCTTGAAATTTCTTTTCAATCAACCTTACAATATTTTGATGATTGAGTAAGGTGTTTTTATAGGACATTCCTACGAAAATACGCTCTATAATTTTATTGAGCCTACCTTTGGCCCAAATGATCAGCTCTTCATCTGAGTAGCCAGAGTTTTTGTACTTAACCAAGTTGCTTACTGTTAGGAGTACGTAGTTTTCCACGTAAACCGGTTCCATTAAGTCGGTTAAATTGGCCGGATAAGAATGTTGGATGATGGGAAAATCATTGGGCATGATGTTTCCTACATCGGGCGTATCTATCTGCAGGAAATGTATTCTTCTGCCATATTTTTTCAAAAACTCATTTATGTGCTCTGTAAGTACTTGTGTACCCTCGGTTTGCATGTGTGTGCAGTAATCATCCAATTTAAAAAACCGATGAAAAACATGCTCGATTTCTTGTTGTATGAGTAAGCTGAGGTTTTCTTTTTTGCCTTCGTATAGAATTGCAAAGATTTTATGCTTTTCGTCTACCTCAATGGCGCCTTCAAAAGAGAGCTTTAATGGCTTTTTGTAGTCTTTTACCGTAACTTGAAATGGAAGTGGCGAAGCTATCCTTTCTTCTTCTAGCTTACCGTGTACCACATCAATCTCTATATTGATTTTTAGGCCTGTATAGTGGGCAGCTTGCTTTACTAAAAAAATCTCTAGGTCTTTCTTAGCCTCAAAAAAATTAATGATAAAACCATTGGGAAACCTACGTTCGTCTCTAGCAAAATCCAATGTCCAATCATGTAGCATGTTGTGGAACAGCATTCCTGCATTGTATCCGCCTCTGTGGTGCAGGGCATTTACTACTTTTTCTTCATTACCCAAGGGGCATTGCGCCTCGTAGTAAGTAGATAATTTTAGCACTCGGCGAGGCGAGAACTCTGGAATTTTAATAATGGGCGCCTCTTTTTCATCTACTACGATTTTTTTGTTGGTGACCAAATACTCTTCGGAGGTATGCTGCCCGAGAAATTTATCAAAACCTTTGTTTCTTAGTTTTGAAAAAGCGGAATTTTCTGGATTGAAAGTAACGATCCTGCCATGCGGTCTGGCATCTGCCTGCACCGGTATGCTGTCGTCTATTAAAGTTATGATTTCCTGTAAAGCGTTGCCTATGTTCATACAGCTCTAAAAAAAGTCGATTACCAAAAAGTAGAACTAAGGTTTTAAGTTTGGTAAATATTTTAAATTACACAAAAAAAGTTACTATAAATTTCGGAAATTATTAATCAATTTTATAATTATTTTTCTTTTTGTGTTTAATGCCATTAGTTGTTGATATTCAGAGTGGGGTATTTCCTTTGCCAGAATCAGGAGTTCGTGGGCGATTTCCTGCCATTGGCTTATCAATCTTTTCTTGTTGAGCGGTTTTGCCAAAAAAGGTATTGCCGATATCATTTTTAATAAGTTGCTCGCCTCAGGTTCAAAATGATGCTCAAGATTTTTT
>CAKZMZ010000041.1 GCA_937129345.1 uncultured Thalassovita sp.
AGAAGGCGAGCTCGAAACACGCAACCGCATGGAAGAAGTGCGCGACCCCAATGGTAAATTTATTGATGAACTGGTGTTTGCTAACAATTTTCAAGATGCCATAATCGCAGTATTATTCAACTACAACATACAGAGTTGTGTAATCCGCTACGATTTGCCCTATCTCTCTAAAAACAACCTCAACGTATTAAAACCATTCATCTCACAACTTAAATACGATTACCTAAAAGACAGCCCCGAGTCTGACTTGGGGCCTTTGTTAGGGCAAATCATTAAGGAATTAAGGCCTGAGGTAGATTTGTATTTGGTTACCGATCACGCCATTAATAGTTGTACAGATGAAGACCTTAAGGTGTTTAGACGTATTTTTTTCAGAATGGAGGACTTGCAGGAAATGCATCTGAGTATTAAGCGAGGTATTGCCGACCGTTTCGACACGCCTTTCTTTTCGGCCTTAGTAGACTATAGTCAAAAACCAACAGGTGTTTTCCACGCCATGCCTATTTCTAGAGGTAATTCCATCTTTAAGTCTCATTGGGCAAGAGATCTTGGCGATTTTTATGGCAGAAACCTCTTTTTAGCAGAAACCTCCGCTACCACCGGTGGACTGGATTCTCTGCTGCAACCAACCGGGCCACTCAAAAAAGCACAACAAATGGCAGCAAGGGCATTTGGTTCACAAGATACTTACTTTGTAACCAATGGTACGTCTACTTCCAATAAAATAGTGACCCAAGGTTTGGTAAAACCCGGCGATATTGTGTTGCTTGATAGAGAATGCCATAAGTCTCATCATTACAGTATGGTGCTCTCAGGTACTTTTCCTATTTACATGGATGGCTATGCATTAAATGAGTTCTCTATGTTTGGAGGGGTACCGTTAGAAGAAATCAAAAATACACTTTTAGAGCTCAAAGAAAATGGGCAACTCGATAGAGTTAAAATGATGATTTTGACCAATTGTACTTTTGATGGCATTGTATACAACGTAAAAAAGGTCATGGAAGAAGTTTTGGCCATAAAGCCCGATATGATATTCCTTTGGGATGAGGCTTGGTTCGGATTTGCTGCCTTTTCGCCGACCTTTAAGCAACGCTCGGCCATGTATGTAGCCAAAAAATTATATGAAAAATACAAGTCTGAACGCTACAAACTAGAATACAAGGCTTGGCAACAATCGCCAGACCAAAGGCCAATGCCCGATCCCGAAAAAGTAAAGATAAGGGTGTACAGTACGCAATCTACACATAAAACCCTTTCTAGTTTGAGACAGGGTTCTATGATCCATATCTATGATGAGGAATTTAAAAGAGAAGCCGAAGAATCTTTCCACGAAGCTTATATGACACACATTTCTACCTCTGCCAATTACCAAATCCTAGCCTCCTTAGATGTGGGCCGCAGGCAAGTTATGTTTGAAGGGTTTGAGATGGTAGAGAAAAGCATCGAGATGGCGATGATCTTGAGAGAACGCATCTCTACACACCCTGTACTTAAGAAATATTTCGATGTAATTACGCTTGGTGAACTTGTACCCAAAAAATACAGAGAAAGCAGTCTAGAAGTATACTATGACAATGATGAAGGATGGATCCGTATGGATGAAGCGTGGGAAAGAGATGAATTTGTATTAGACCCCACGAAAATAACCCTTAATGTAGGCAAAACCGGTGTAGATGGCGACACATTTAAAAATCGCTACCTAATGGATCAGTTTGGTATCCAAATTAACAAGACCTCCCGCAATACGGTATTGTTCATGACCAACATCGGAACCACCAAAAGTTCTGTTTCTTATCTAATTGGCGTACTTCTCAAAATTGCCGATCAATTAGAAGCCGAAAAGCTTTCATTGAGCAGAGACGAAACAAGCGTACACAAAGCCAAAGTACGTAGCCTTACCAAAGATCACCCACCACAGCCAGACTTTAGCAGCTTTCACAAAGCTTTTAAGCCTATTGCAGGTACTGAGGCGGGTAATCTGCGCAAAGCATTTTTCCTCTCTTATGATGAAGACAACTGCGAGCACTTACACTTTAACGAATGCGAAAATGAGTTGTATTCAGGCAAATCTCTGGTATCCGCTTCATTTGTAATCCCCTACCCTCCGGGTTTCCCTGTATTAATGCCGGGGCAAGTGATAACCAAAGAAATACTAAATTTCTTAAAAGTGCTAGATGTAAAGGAAATACACGGCTACAGAACTGATTTAGGTTTGAGGGTTTTCTCAGAAAAAACCTTGAACAAACACTCTCCCAAAAAGCAGCCTAGTAAAGAAAAGGTAGTAGAAGTGGCAGAGACAAAGCCTAAAGAAAATGGCGCTTCCAAAAAGAGCAGTAGTAAGGAAAAAACAAAATAAACTTGGAATTCTCCAAGAAATATGTAACAATATGTAATTACATATGAAATCTATGTAATTCTATTTTTAACTTAACTACTGAAACTGTATTGGAAAGCTCAAGCATCAAAGACAAAACACAAAGACAAGAATTAAAAAAAGAAATAGGGAAATTAGCATTTTTTAGTCTCGCCTTTGGGTCTATGATTGGTGTAGGCTGGGTAACCGCTATGGGCAGTTGGCTTAACGATGCCGGACCTATAGGTGCCGCGTTGGCCTTTGCAGCAGGTGGTTCAATGATGCTACTAATTGGATTATGCTATGCAGAAGTAACTTCCATGCTGCCGCTAGCAGGTGGAGAAGTATCCTATGCATACAAAGCTTACGGCACTCAAAAATCTTTTATAGTGGGCTGGTTTTTAGCCTTTGGCTATTTATCGGTTTCCGCCTTTGAAGCTATTTCTGTGGGTAAGGTACTTAGCTATCTAATACCCAACTTAGATTTTATGCCCATTTACAGCATAGGGGGCGATCCAGTTTACTTATCGCATATTTTACTAGCCTTCGGATTTACCGCGTTGATCACCTATATAAACCATAAAGGTGCAGGCACTGCAACCAGTTTCCAAGTAGTATTGACCATAGCCATTTTACTTTCGGCGGTATTGCTTATGGTAGCAGGATTTAATACCGGAAATTTTGAAAATTTAGAACCTGCTTTCGGTAACAGAGAACTCCCATGGGAAGGATTTTTGGCTGTTATGGTCACCGTACCCTTCTGGTTTGTAGGTTTCGATACCATTCCGCAAAGCGCAGAAGAAGCCCAAACGAGTGTATCTCCAAAGTTATTGGGTAGGTTGATTTTGCTCTCTATCGCTTCGGCCTCCTTATTTTATATGGTACTCATTGCCAGTACCGGTATGGTAAGCCCTTGGAGAGATTTACTTGATGCAGATTTAACTACTGCTGCTGCATTTAAAGATGCATTTGGCGGAGGCTGGGTAACTAGAGTTGTGTTGATCACAGCACTTGTAGGACTGATCACTAGCTGGAATGGATTCTTCTTGGCTTGTTCAAGAGTAATATTTGCTTTAGGTAGGGGTAATATCATACCAGCAAGTTTTGGTAAAACCCACTCAAAACACGGTACACCTACCAATGCAATTTTATTTTGTGGAGCCATCACTTTTATATCGGCTTTTACAGGTAGGCAAGCGATGGTCGCCTTTGTAGATGTTGGCTCGTTTTGCATGGCTGTGGCATTTTTAGGTGTATCATTTTCTTTGTTGACTCTGAGAAAGAAGTTTCCAAAGATGGAAAGGCCATACAAACTTAAATATGCCAAATTGGTAGGTTATTCTAGTGCCATAGTGGCAATTTTTATATTGGCGCTTATGCTAATACCGGGCAGTCCGGTAGCATTAATTTGGCCACAAGAATGGTTGATCCTATTATTTGTAATCACTAGCGGTGCTATTTTCTGGAAAGTGGGCACCAAATCTAGAAACAAAATTTCTAAGAAAGATAGAGATAAAAATATTTTAGAAGACTACGCATAAAATTAAACTCACCTAACACATCCTATTAAAATTAAAATTATGAAAAAAGAGACAGCATTAGCAAAAGAAGAACAGAATAAAAAATCAACTCCTAAGAAAGTAACCAAAGAAGCCCCAGTAAAAATAAAACTGAAGAGCATATCAGATATCAGAAGGTTTTTCTATAAAAATGAAGAGCCTATCTATTTTATAAGTGCGACCAATTTTAATTTACTTGGGGCCGATGAGTGGATAAAAAATTTCAAATTCATCAATTACATAGATTGCTATGATGAGCAACACCCTAATGTTTTTACTCCCAAAGAAGAGTTACCACACGATGAGTTTGAAAGTATAGAGGATATTACTGCCTATTTGCTGGATCACAAAGAAGTACACGACCATGTGAAAAGTAGAGGCGAAAAAGGTAAGGTACTTTATCTGATGTTCGATCAACGTGTTGAGAAATTAGCAAAGCAATTAGGCTTAAAGGTATGTTTCCCAAGTTCTAAATTGAGAGCAAAGTTAGATAATAAAATTGTAACCAATCGCGTAGCAGAAAAGGCTGGTGTGCCCTGCGTACCGAATGTCCTTTCCAAAGTAAAAAGCTATAAACACCTTAAAGAAGTTGCCGGGAATTTGGGAGATGATTTAGTAATACAAACTGCCTTTGGCGACTCTGGCCACACTACCTTTTTTATATCCAATGAAAAAGACTACAACAAGCATAAAAAAGATATAGAAGCTGAACCCGAATGCAAGATCATGAAAAAAATCAAGTGCCGTGGTTCTGCACTTGAGGGTTGTGTAACTAGACATGGTACTATTGTAGCACCTTTATTAACAGAACTGGTGGGCTTTAAAGAACTTACCCCTTACAAAGGTGGCTGGTGCGGTAATGAAATTTACCCCAATGCTTTTAACAAAAGTATAAGAGACCAAGCAAGAAGATATACTGAAATGTTTGGTAACCAATTGAGGGAAGAAGGGTACATGGGATATTTTGAGTTGGATTTTCTTATTGAAGAAAAAACCAATAAGGTGTATCTCGGCGAATTAAATCCTAGAATTACTGGTGCTTCTTCTATTACCAACCACGCTGTTTTTGCCTTGGCAGACTGTCCTCTATATCTTTTCCATATTTTAGAATGGATGGATGTAGACTACGAAATAAGCGTGAGGCAACTGAATGCGCGCTGGTCTAAGCCAGAAAACATAGACAATTGGGGGCAAATGGTGATCAAGCATACAGAAGATACCATAGATGTAATTACAGAAGCGCCCGAATCTGGTATTTATAAGATGGATGGTGAAGGCAACGTCTCTTTTTCGAGATTTGATTCGCACAGACGGGCGGTTGAGAATGAAAATGAGGCCTTTTTCTTGAGAATTTTAAGGCCAGGCGATTATCAATACGAAGGTGCTGATATGGGCATTTTGGTTAGCCGTGGCAGATTTATGACAGATAATTTTGAACTGAACGAGCGCGGTAAAAAATGGATAGAAGGCATTAGAAAACTATACAAAACAGAAACCCCAACCAATATGGCACATGCCAAACAAGAAGTAGAAGCTTCTGGTGGGTTTAAGATGTTATAATCAAAACACTGTAACATCGTTTTTATAGCCAGGCTTGAGATTTTCAAATATCTCAAGCCTGCCATTTTTTTAAAGACCATAATTACTGAACTTATTTCTGCCCAGAAATATTAATTATAAGCCATGTACATTTATCTTAAAAGTGTAAAAGAAGAAAAGCCTGGCCCTAAGTGGAAAAAGCTATTTGAGAAATATTGGCCATTTTACTATAAATGGTTCATTTCTGAAGGCCTCACCAATAGACCTGGTTATACAACCTCTAGAAACAAGCTAAAAAAACACATGCCCGAAATTTTAGGGCTGTATGATGATCTGATCAATTTAGCTGGAGGCAGCGACATTGCCTCTAGGTTTTTGAGTATGTACAATCCTCCAAAGTATCTAAGCGCTTGTTCGCAACTGGTATGGAAAAAAGAACCTTTGGCCCTTATAAGAAATTATGACTACGATTTGCACAAATTTGAAGGTGCGCTGCTTTATACCAATTGGTTGCAGCCCGTTATTGCAGTAAGCGATTGCATTTGGGGCGTGCTAGATGGCATTAATCATTCGGGTTTAAGTATTTCCACGAATAATCGGTATATATAATAACCGGTAT
>CAKZMZ010000042.1 GCA_937129345.1 uncultured Thalassovita sp.
ATCTGAGCAAACAGTGTGGCCTATTGGCTTTTGGGCAGCAGAGTTAACGCACCCATTCAGGGTATTTCAAGAAGCAGGTTATGAAGTAACCATAGCTTCTACAGAAGGAGGTAAAATTGAAATGGATGCCTACTCTAATCCTGAAGACGAAAGTGGCTACTCAGCACATGATGTAATTTCTTTGGGTTATTTACAACAAGATTGGTTTAAAGATTTACTGGCCAACACGCTTAAATTTACAGATATAAACCCATTAGATTTTGATGCTATTTTTTTAGTGGGTGGTCAGGGACCCATGTACACCTTTAAAGACAATATTGCTCTAGGCGATTTGTTCGCCTCGTTTTACGAAGCTGGTAAGCCTAGTGCAGCGGTTTGCCACTCAACTACACTTTTATTGAGTGCTAAAAAATCTAATGGAGAACTATTGGTAAAAGGTAAAACTTGGACAGGCTTTGCCAGCGCTGAAGAGGAGTTTGCCGACCAGGCAGTCGGTATGAAAATTCAACCTTACCGAATTGAAGATGAAGCAAAAAAATTAGATGGCACTACTTTTAAAGTGGTGGCTCCATTTTCTTCTTATGCCATTGCCGATAGAAATTTAATTACTGGGCAACAACAAAACTCTGGAACAGCAGCTGCAGAAATGGTAGTTGAGCAATTGGTAAAAAAGGATTAAAATGCGGAGTACTTATCTTAATTGAAAGCTACGTTAAATAGTTTCTCCATTTAAAAACTAAGAAAATGAAAATAGCAATAATAGGTACAGGAAATGTAGGCGGGGCTTTGGCAACTAAGTGGTCAAACGCTGGAAACAGTATATTTTTAGGTGTGCAAGATACATCCAATTTTAAAGGCAAAGCTTTGTTGAACAATCCCAATACCACGGCACTTTTGGTGCAGGAGGCGGTTCATGCTGCTGAGGTAGTTTTATTGGCAACGCCTGCCACTGCAGCCATAGAGGTAGCCAAATCTTTAGGAGATACTTCTAACAAGGTTATTATAGATGCCATGAACGTTGTCGCAGGCAGAGGGCCACAAGGCTTTGATAATACAGCTGATGCCATTTTAGCCAATACTGCTAGCAGAGATGTAGTAAAATGCTTCAATACCACAGGCTTTAATAATATGGAAAATACCGATTACCAAGGTACAAAAGCAGACATGTTTGTAGCAGGTGATAGTGCAAAAGGAAAAGAAGTAGCCAAGCAACTGTCTAAAGATGCCGGCTTTGCAGAATGTTATGATGTTGGAGGAGATGATAAGTTTTTCTTAATTGAGCAATTTGCTAATTTCTGGATTAATTTGGCTATGTTCCAAGGGCAAGGTAGGGAAATCGCTTTTAAATTGATGAGGCGTTAAGTCTAGGGGTTAGAATATAGACTTTAGAAATTGGTAATGATTTATGGGATGTGGTCTTTTAGTTAAGTCTGAGCATTGATATTTTTAGACAAATTAGCAAAGAGAGAAAATAAATTTATAATTAACCATTAATTCAATGCCGACTCCCTTTCCAAGTACCGCCGTATCTATAAAACTCACCTTGTTGGTGTATCTTAATGCATTTGGGACAAACAAAAATCCATTCTTTGCCCTTTTTGATTTGGACTCGGTACATCACCGTATTTTCTTTTTGGCAAGTAGGGCAAACTTTAGTTTTCATATTAATAAAATTCAATTTTTAAAAATTGATTTACTCAAATAAATATATAAGTAACCATTAACCCCAAAGGCATTGTTCAACTTAAACGATAAACGTTTTACAGCTAAAGAAAACAGCGAAAGTGGAGAAGTGAGCAGCGGCACTGTTTTTCACTACTATCAAGAAAGTAATTTGATTTGGGCCGATTACAGTGGAGGCAGCATTTTAAAAGGGCAACTCATTGGGCGAGTACTCACAAAAAATACTTTTGAGATCCGTTACCAACACATCAACCAAGCAGGAGAAATAAAAACAGGCTATTGCAAAACTATTGTAAGTAAAAGCCCAAAGGGTTTGCAGTTAGATGAAAAGTGGGAATGGACGAGCGGAGGAAAAGGGAAAGGAACATCCGTACTGGTAGAATTAACTTCTTACATCTGAAATATCTACAGGAGAATACAGATGTAATCTAGTAGCATCGGCGATTGAGATTTTTTGCACCTTAGCGGTTTTAGGATGGTAGAACAATTCCACATAAATACCTTTGAGATGATACAAGTCAATCAATTGGTTGTCATGGGAGATGGTGTTTAAAAATATCCCATTTTCTATAATAGTTATGACTTTATCTTCGTAAGGTAGTGCATCAAAATCTTCCATAATATAAATGTATGAATTTGTTTGTTAAATAGCGCAAACGTTTCTTTTTATATTTTTGAAAAATCAACTGTTACCAATTAATCATACATTTGAAAGACAGACTACCTTATCAAGTAATTAAGGCCTTTTTTAAAGAGCCTAGTACAATCGTTCCGTTCGGTTCGGGGCATATTCACGATACCTATAAAGTAACCCAAAAAGCCAAAGGTGAGAATTATTTGCTTCAGTACATCAACCATAAGGTATTTAAGGATGTAACCGGTATGATGCAGAACATACAATTGGTTACCGAGCATCTTAGCCAAAAGTTAGATGTGCTTACTTACCCAAGTTTTTTTACGCTTAAGATAGTACCGACCCTAGATGGTAAGCCATTTTTCTATAAATCAGCTTACGGTTATTGGCGCGTATACACATTTGTAGAAAACAGTATCGGTTATGATAGGGCGACCTCGGCGCAACAAGCCGCTGAGGCAGGCAAAGCTTTTGGGCTTTTTCAAGCATTGTTGGCTGATATGGATGCTAGCCAATTGGTTGCCACTATACCAAATTTTCATAACATGGTGTTTCGCTTACAAAATTTAGACAATGCCATAAAACTCAATAAAGCAGGTCGCTTAAATGAAGTTAAAGGTCTGCTACAGTTTGTAGAAAGCCGAAGACAAAGTATGCGTGCTTTCTATAAAGAGATAGAACAAGGTAAAGTACCCAACAGAATAACCCATAACGACACCAAGTTTAACAATGTATTGCTAGATGCAGAGACCCAAAAAGCCAAAGCTGTGGTAGATTTAGATACAGCGATGCCGGGCACTTTGCTATATGATTTCGGGGATGCCATTAGGACCATTTGTAATACCCGCGAAGAAGACGAACCCATTGTAGAAAGCATTGATTTTGCCATACCTTTTTTCAAAGCATTTACAAAGAGTTACTTTAAAGAAGTTGGCCAAACCATTACTCCAAAGGAAAAAGAAATGCTCGTTTTTTCTGCCAAATATATGACCATGATCATGGGTATACGCTTTCTCACCGATTTTTTAGAAGGAGATGTTTATTATAAAACCCATCATAAGCAGCATAATTTGAATAGGGTTAGGGCACAATTTAAATTGATTGAATTGATAGAAGAAAAAGAAGTAGAGTTACAGCGCATCGTAGAGAAAATCTGTAGATAGTACATCCATAATAATTTAAAAACACTGGGACTTCCACACTTGGTTTGATAATTATGAATCAAATAGTTACCGTAACTTTTTTTCGATTTAAAACCTGGAAAAGTAAATTCTGGGCATTTAAAATGATGGGTTTAGGTCATACCCGTTTAAAAAAAGTAGAGGGACTTTCATTTTATAAATTGATGGGAACGGGAGGTGGAGAAGGTTTTAGTTGGAAGCCCGACTTCTCTACCTACTGTTTGTTCTGCGTTTGGGATAGAGAAGAACTGGCGCATCGATTTATTTCTACAAATAAGCTATATGAGCAATACGAAACGCAGTCTGTAGAAAAACTTACTTTTTGGCTTAAACCTGTAATGGTGCATGGCCTTTGGTCAGGACAGCAACCATTTGCTGTTTCGAAACCTAGTATGGACCTACCCGTG
>CAKZMZ010000043.1 GCA_937129345.1 uncultured Thalassovita sp.
TGCACGAAATAAATGGTAAGCAATTAGGTGATATACTAAAGTTGTATGATACCCACAATTTAAATGATAAAGAGACTGTAGAAATAATTTCAGAGCTTACAACCCACCAAAATTTTTTTATTGCAAATCAAGCTAAAAAATTTCTTGAGAAACAAAACTTAAAAGACGAATGATAAGGAAGGTTATTTAAATAATTTAAAAATTTTATGTAATAGACTATAACCATCTTATCGTTCGAGGCTATCTATTAATGATTGAACCTTATGATAAAATGGAAAAAAAGCTCATAGAAAAATATTTCTTAGGGAAATGTACACCAAAAGAGGAAAAACTAGTAAAAGCTTGGTTGGAGACAATGAAAGAAGATTTCTATGATCTTTCCATAATTGAAGAAGATTGGTATAAGTTTGATATAGAAAATGAGCAAAATAAAGAATGGGACCCAAACCCAACACTTTCTAGGCTACGGCAAGAAATCAATAAGGAAAAATCAAGCAAACATATACATCTCAAGCAGTCATATCCAAAAGAAGATATAAGTAAAAATAAGACTAAAGTATCAGCAATAGCTGCTACATTAACATTGTTTTTAACTGTTGGTATTTTTTTCTATTGGAAGACTTCAATACAGGAACAAGATTCTTTGGCGTCTAATGCTATCGAAACTCCTTTAGTTACCAAAAGTACTAAGAGTGGAGAAAGGTCTATTTTAAAATTAAGCGATGGCACTGTAGTAAAATTAAATGCAAACAGCTCCATTACATTTAAGAAGCAATTCGAAAATGATAAAAGGCAGGTTAAATTATCTGGAGAGGCATTTTTTGAGGTAGCTCACGATTCTTTAAGACCCTTCGAAGTTTTAACAAACGATTTAAAAAAAACAGTTCTTGGCACTACATTTAATGTAAAGGCTTACCCTAATCAATCAGAGACTATGGTATCTCTATTAGAAGGAAAAGTTGAGGTAAGTGATATGGAAAATAGAGCAGAAGAAAGAAATTCTGTGGTACTCTCGCCTTTACAAGAACTATTATATAATAGGCAAAATGCCGAAATGCGAACCAAACCTTTGGATAAAGATAAAATAGCTTGGAAATACGGCATTCTCATTTTCAAATCTGCAACTATAGATGAGATCGCAGCTACTTTAGAGTCATGGTACGGAGTGAAAGTTTTATATCCCAAGAATAGATATAATTCACTACGGTTTACAGGTAAATTTGATAACAAAACACTCAGGCACGTAATGGAAGGTATCCGTTTGACCGCTCACTTTAAATTCGAATTAGAAGGTAAAAAACTAAAAATCGAATAAGCGGAGGTGGCTTGCCATATGCAAGCTTTATCACAAAAAAATTGCCTGCCGACAAGTTTGGCGACCGACAGCAGGCAATGACTAATAATTTTTGCAAATTTTTTTTTCACAAAAACTCATCAAAAATATGAAAAATGAAATACTAAGACAACTACTGCGTATGTCCAAATACATTTTATATGGGGTAGTGTTACACAGCATGTTATGCACAATCCTAATAGCAAGCGATTCTCGAGCTCAAAAAAGCATTGATGATGTTTATATTTCTTCCTCTATCGAAGAAGCAAAACTCATTAATATAATTGAGCGAATTGAAAGAGAAACTGACTTTTCGTTTAGCTATGATGAAAGCTTACTGAAAAACAACGAAGAATTAGACCTCAGCATTTCTAAAGGTACTCTTCGTGAGGTACTTACTAGTATTGCCATACAAGCTGATTTACGATTTAGACGAGTAGATGAAAATATCTATATCGTGCAATCTAATAGTAAAAAGAATAGAAGAAGATCGGACAAATTAGTAGAAGAGCCCATACAAGTTCTCATAAGCGGAAAAGTAACAGAAGGCGATACAGGTGAGCCACTTCCTGGTGTAAGTATTATAATTGAAAATACCACAACTGGTACCACTACAGATATTGACGGCAATTATAGCCTCTCTGCTCCTGAAGGAAGCATATTGCAATTTAGTTATATAGGATTTATAACAAAGGAAGTAACGGTGGGTACGCAGACAACCATCAATATTGCCTTAGAACCTGATTCAGAGCAATTGGAAGAAGTAGTGGTTATTGGTTATGGTACAGCTAAGGTTAAGAACATTACAGGAGCAGTTGCCAGAGTAGAATTAGAAGATTCTCCAATCTCCGATTCGCCTACTACCAACATTCTTCAGTCATTGCGTGGCAACATGGCAGGTGTCAACATAGGTACACAAAACGCAGCAGGCGAAAACCCCAATTTATTAGTAAGGGGACAAAATTCTATCAATGGTTCTAACGCACCTTTGGTTGTTTTAGATGGAATTATTTTCCTAGGGAACATTGCAGATATTAATCCAGCTGATATAGCTGATATTTCCGTACTCAAAGATGCCTCTGCAGCTGCAGCTTACGGATCTCGTTCTGCCAATGGTGTTATTATGATCAATACCAAAAAAGGTAAAACGGATAAACCTACTATCCGTTATTCAGCCACTTTTGGATCAAATACCTGGAATAATAAGCCGAATTTGATGAACAGGGAGAAATGGGCCGAGAAATATGCCTTACAACGTGGATTTGATTCAGTAGAAGACATTGTTATGCCTGATGAGTCTACTCAACTAATGCTTGGACAGGAAGACCTAGATACAGATTGGTTAGATTTAGTATCTCGAAGAGGTTTTATTCAAGAACATCAAGTTTCTGTTTCAGGGAGGACTGATAGGGTTAATTATTTCTTTTCAGGCGGATTCTCGGATCAAGAAGGTACTATCATAGGTGATGATTTCCAAAGGATTTCAGGCAGAGCCAGATTGGATGTTGATGTAACCGATTGGTTAGAAGTAGGTATAGATGGAACCTATAATAGGAATGATTATTCTGGAATGGGCGCCAATGTGGGGTCTGCACAGACTTTTTCCCCATCTGCCGCACCTTTTATATACGATGATTGGCCTAATAATGCAGCTTCTGCAACAAGTACAGAACTGGCAAGATGGCCCAGAGGGCAGTCAATAGTAAATCCTTTATGGAATACTAACAGTAAAGCGGTAGAGGATGTTGATACGAATGACTTTTTCAGGTTTGCTGGTAATGCCTTATTCAAAGTGCCAGGGATAGAAGGCCTTACTTATAAACTGAACTACTCGGTATATACTCGGGTAATTAACCAAGATAGGATTTTTAATGAAAACTATTACATACAAGAGCATGCAAACCCACCGTTCCTAGATCCTTATTCACCTTCCAGAGTAGCGACAGGGTTGACCTCTGCAAATGGATTTAACAGAGATATTAGGCAAAATAACTATGTGGTTGATAACATCATTAACTATAACAGAGACTTTGGTAAACATTTTATCGATGCTACACTAGTAGCAACAAGAGATTTTACTAGTACAAAAACTGCTGAATTGGAAGGAAGAGATTTTTCTACAAACGGTAACACAGTTTTAGGGGTGAACGGAATGGCCTTTGCAGAAACACAAATCAATAGCTTAGATATTGTTGAAAGATCAAACATTGGTTATCTGGGTAGGGTTTCTTATGCATATGATAATAAGTATCACTTCAATGCTTCTATCCGTCGAGATGGTGCTTCTGTATTCGGTGAAGAAAACAAATGGGGTAATTTCCCTTCTGTAGGTGTTGCGTGGACAATTTCAGAAGAAAGTTTCTTACAAGGAAGTGATATTGCAAGCTATCTTAAATTGAGTTTATCTTACGGTATAAACGGTAACCAAGGTGTCGATCCTTATGGCACTCTTTCAAGGGTAGCAAGTGGTCCTAGTGGTGGTATTTTTTATGAGTTTGGAGATGCACCTGAGACACTATTGTTTGGAATCCGACAAGAAAATTTAGCGAACCCAACCTTAGGTTGGGAGAGGACAACCTCCTTTAATGTTGGTTTGCAATCAATATGGCTTGATGGCAAGATTTCATTAGATATGAACTATTACTATTCTCAAACCACAGATCAAATATTTAATCGCCAAATTCCCATCATGACTGGGTTCAACTCAATTATTTCTAGTTTAGGTCAGGTAGACAATAATGGACTAGAAATTAACTTGACAGGTAATATCATAGAAAAAGACGCATTACAATTAACAAGTGGATTCAATTTATGGTGGAACCGTAACAAGGTTGTCTCTCTTTATGGGGATGATTTGGATGGAGATGGAAGGGAAGATGACGATATTAGTAATAATCTATTTATTGGAGAACCTTTAGGTGCTATATTTGGCTACGAGGCTATAGGCGTTGTTCAAGAAGAGGATACAGACTATTTAGAGAGTAACGGTGGAGAACCAGGTGATCCCAAGTTCAATGATTTGGACGGTGATGGAATTATCACTGCCCAAGACCGTAAGATACTTGGTTTCACTGATCCAAATTTCAGGTTTGGCTTTTCAAATACCCTTTCCTACAAAAATCTAAGTCTGTATGTAATGATTGCTGGTAATTTGGGTGGAAATGGTTTCTATCAGCAAGCCAATCCATATGCAACCTCTTTTAGAGATAGATTTGATACCAATGAGTTGGACCATCCATGGTGGACACCCGAAAACAGGAGTAATGAATATCTTAGGCCTACTTTTTTAGGACAAAGATATCTAGGACTACAATCAAGAGGATTTGTTAGGATTCAGGACATCATTTTATCATATGTACTTCCTTCAAATTTATTAAATGGCATTGGGGTTCAGTCTTTAAAAGTAAATGCTACTGTTAGGAACCTTTACACCTTTACTGGTTGGGATGGAGGTGGAGATCCCGAAGAAGGAATACCTGCATTGTCGGACATTTACCCCGTACCAACGGTTTACTCAATGGGTCTAAACGTTAGTTTTTAATTTGTAAAAAGATAGTATTATGAAAATAGATAAAATAAAATATATTTTACTCATCCCATTTCTCACTTTAATGGGCTGTGATGATAATGCCTTTCTCATTGAGGAAGCAGAAACATTTTATACTACTGATAATATTTTTAGTTCGGGCACACAGGTTGAGCAATCGCTCTATACATTATACGAAGCTGATCGTAGAATGAGAACGGCGAATAATCTATTTGGCTTAGGTGTTTTTCAAGGAAAAGGTTCTGATACTTTTGTAGCACCTGCATTTAGAGAAAGCCAGAACTTTACTAATTATAGTCAGATAAATCCTGATGATGTACGAATAAGAGATATTTTTAATCTACATTATCAGATTATTGCTTATGCCAATACAACTTTGGAAGCCGCCAATCGTGAGAGTATCTCTTTTGAGTCTGAGGAATTAAAAAATTACATCATTGCTCAAGCTAGGTTCTTTAGGGGTAGAACTTATGGTTCACTTGCCCAACTTTTTGGTGGAGTGCCCATTGTAGAGGAAATAGTAAGAGAGCCAAGATTTGATTACGGCCGTGCAAGCCGTGAAGAAGTTTACCAATTTGCTATTGATGACCTAGAAGCCGCTTTACCTAATTTACCTGAAACAACCAATCAACCCGGTAGAGTGGTAAAAGGTGCTGCCCAGCATTTATTGAGCGAGTTTTACCTGAGCTTGGGAATAGAAACAGGTAACACAGCTGCATATGACCAAGCTATACAGTATGCTTCTGATGTTATTGATGGTGGCATTTATTCTTTAATGACCGAGCGGTTTGGTACAAGGGCAGATGAACCTGACAAAGATGTATATTGGGACTTATTCCGATTAGGAAATATCAATTATGCCGATGGCAATATGGAAAGTATCTGGACTTATCAGAAAGATTTTGGAGCATTTACAGCTGGCGATGAAGATGCGGTTTTAGAACACCCACGGTATTGGATGCCTGTATGGAGAGCAATACCCGGTGTTGTAGGTGTAGCAGAGGATGTAGGGGGTAGAGGTGTAGCTTTCTTTATTCCAACGCCATTGACAGAGAGCATAATTTGGGATCCAGCTATATCAGATGGAGACATTCGTGGTTCTGAAACTAATATAAGGCGTACTATTCTCTATAATGATCCTGCTTTTCCAGATAAGCTTGGCCAAGAAGTGTCTCAAGAAGATATTGATGTAGCCGAGGCAGGACTCCCTGGAAGTATTTATCCGATTTTTGAAAAATTTACAACTGATATGTTTGAAGGGCTAGATCAGGGACAAAACAGAAGTAATATTTTTCGTGATAGATATGCTATCCGTCTGCCAGAAACAATTCTTTTGCGTGCAGAAGCTTACCATAGAAAAGGCGATAATGTATCGGCTGCCAATGATATTAACCTGATTAGGAGTAGGGCCCAATGCAATATTTTGGCTACTCCAGATGATATTGATATCGACTATATTCTTGATGAAAGAGCCAGAGAGCTATTTGGTGAGGAAACAAGATGGCATACTTTACTAAGGATGGGAGGCACGGTTGCCGTGGATAGACTTCGGGCTTATGTTCAGCATCCTTGGTTGGTTACCTCTTTAACTTTTGATTTTAATCTATGGCCAATCCCACAATCTACCATTGATAGAAATAAAGATGTAACAATGAATCAAAACCCTGGGTGGATAAGATAATCCAGTTATTTAAACAATGATACCATGGCCAATGCTCCGACTATAATGGTCATGGTATTTTTTTCCCTTATTTAAAAGCTATTAGTTAGCTTTCAACCGAGATAAAACTGAACAAAAATGCATTACAAATTCCTCTTAGCGACCTTAATTGTTGTTTTAGCTTTTACCAATATAAATCATCCTCCAAAAGTAAAAAATGAAAGTCTCGATGAGTTAAGAGCCAACTTCAAAGATCCAGATAGAGTGTATGGTGTCAATTGTTGGTGGTGGTGGTTAAATGGTAACGTTACAAAAGAAGCAATAACCAAGGATTTAGAAGCCATGAAGTCTAAAAATTTCCAAGGAGCCATGATTTTTGATGCTGGTGGACATAACCAACGCATGAACAAAGACATACCTGCAGGCCCACTTTTTGGCTCAGACGAATGGAATGAACTTTTTGTTTTTGCACTTGATGAAGCCAAAAGATTAGGCCTTGAAATTGGCTTTAATATACAAAGTGGTTGGAATCTGGGAGGGCCTAGGGTTACCCCAGAATATGCGGCCAAACAGCTTACTTTTTCAGAGCAGAAAGTATCTGGCAATCAAAGCTTGAAGATAAAGCTAGACCAACCCAGTACTAGAGATGGATTATATAAAGACATCGCTGTACTGGCTATTCCTCTAAAAGAAGAGAAAAAAACAGAAGAAACCATTTCTGACCTAGAGTTGAAATTAGGTTTTCATGAACTGGGGGGTTCTGCACCTGATACAAGATTTTTATTAGAAAATACTCCTCGAAATGGAAGAGAGAAAGATTCAGGGAGCACTTACAGCATCGGTCTAAATGAAGTAAAGGATATTACTCAATATATGGATAAAAATGGAAATCTTGATTGGGAAGTACCTGATGGAGATTGGAGCATCCTTCGAATAGGATATACTTGTACCGATGCCTATGTTTCCACATCTAGTGGTGAGTGGCAAGGCAGGGTACTGGATTATATGAGTATAGAAGCTTTTGATTTCTATTGGAATGATGTGGTGGAACCCATTTTTGCAGCAGCGGGAGACCATGTCGGCAATACCTTAAAATACATGGAGACCGATAGTTGGGAATGCGGAGGTATGAACTGGACCAATAAATTTGGAGAGGAATTCAAAGAATACAGAGGTTATGACCTAACCAATTATCTACCCATTATAGCTGGATACGTGGTAGAGGACATCGAAGTAAGCAATGCCTTTCTATCAGATTTCAGAAAGACCTTAGGAGATTTGGTAGCGTATAATCATTATGCTCAATTTCAAAAGTATGCGCATGAACATGGCATGGGGATACAACCCGAATCAGCTGGGCCTCATGCAGGACCATTGGATGGGATAAAAAATTATGGTTTCAATGATATAGTGATGAGTGAATTCTGGTCGCCTTCTCCACATAGACCAAAGCCAGAAAACAGGTTTTTCTTAAAACAGGCTTCTTCAGCAGCGCATATTTATGGAAAAAAGATAGTTGGTGCAGAGTCTTTCACAACTATTGGCCCTCATTGGAACGATGAATTGTGGCATGATCAAAAATCTTCCTTTGACCATGAAATTTGTGCCGGTTTGAATAGAATGTATTTCCATACGTTTACCTGCTCTCCGCCAGAAATGGGATTGCCTGGTCAAGAATATTTTGCTGGTACCCATGTTAACCCCCAAGTAACATGGTGGGATCAGTCTGGTGCTTTTATCGATTATATGCATCGCACCCAATCAATAGTACAAAATGGTAAATTTGTGGCAGACGTCCTGTATTATTACGGAGATCATGTGCCCAATGTATTTCCACACAAGCATACTGATCCTGCAGGTGCCATGCCTGGTTTTGATTATGATGTAACAGATGAGACCATATTTTTGAAATTAGAGGTTAAAGACGGTAAAATAGTCGTTCCTGGTGGGGTTACTTATGAGATTTTGGTGCTGCCAGACCACAAAGTATTATCTCTGCGAGTTCTGAAAAAAATGGAAATTCTTTTACAGCAAGGTGCTCATATTATTGGTTATAAACCAGAAAGTACAATTAGCTTGGTAGGTGGCGAAAATGCAGTAAAAGAATTCGAAGAATTGACAGATAAAATATGGGGGTTAAATCCAGCTGAAAAAGGAGAAAGAACATATGGAAAGGGTTCTATTAGTTGGGGCATTGATGCTAAAGATTATCTTTTATCGAAAGGGATAAAAAAAGATTTTAATGTAGTAGACAGTGAGAGTACGACCGATTTTGGCTATATCCATTATACTTATGAGAAAAGCCATATTTATTTTGTGAGCAATCAAACAGACGAAAGAAAGCAATTGAAGGCACAATTTAGGATATTGGGTATGCAACCAGAACTTTGGGACGCATTGACTGGTGAAACGAAACTAGCAAAAGCCTTTATACAAGAGTCAGGTTTGACCAATGTGCCTTTGACCTTAGAACCGTATGGTTCTATTTTCGTGGTATTCACCAAGGAAATTTCAAGTA
>CAKZMZ010000044.1 GCA_937129345.1 uncultured Thalassovita sp.
TGGAAAAACGGGCAGCCCTGCGAGGATGTAACCGTTACGAACTGCACCTTGGAAACACTCTGTGCCGCCCTCAAACTCGGTACGGAATCCTATGCCGACTACCGCAGGATTACCTTCAGCAACTGCGCGGTGCGGGCCGCCTCCCGCCTGTTCGCCATTTATGTGCGGGATGGGGGAACGGTAGAAGATGTTTCGGTGAGCAATATTGTGGGCAGCACCAAAGCGCCCTTGGTGCTGAACCGGCCCATTCAAATTATGCTGAGCAAACGGAATTCTGAGTCCCTGCTGGGGCGCATCCGCAATGTGAGCATCGAGCAAGTTTCCTGCGAAACGGATGGGCGCACCCTGCTCACCTCCATTGAACCCGACCGCATCGAAAACCTGCGCATCAAAAACCTACATTTGCGCTATCCCTTTGTGGAAGACCCCACCGAGCCAGGTTCGGATATCAAAAGCACGCAGTTTCCTATTGAAACCCCTGAGGTGCTGACCGCCAAATCGGTGATTGCCGCCAAAAATCTGAAAGATTTTCGATTGGAAGGATTGACCGTGGAGTGGCCCAACGAGGCGGTTCCCGAAGGTTGGCAAATCCCTGTTCGCATCATTAATGGTGACTTCAACCGCAAGTTCCGCTACGATTACAGCAATCCCAAGCAAGCCGAGTTGGGCATCTTTTGGGGAGAAAACCTGAACGGGGGTAAATTGGTGGTTCCCGAGGCACAGGCTTCTTCTTCTAACATCAAAAACATCGAACTAAAAACTTCTTCCATTCAAACCTTTACTACAAAATGATACGCATGTGCTACAGTGGGCTATGGCTGCTTTTCCTCATGTTTTCCTGTGTAGAAAAAAAAGCAGGTAATGCACTGCCCAAAAAAAACACGAAGCCTAACTTTTTGCTCATCCTGATTGATGATATGGGTTGGAAAGATGCGGGCTATGCTGGGAGCGATTACTACCTCACACCGTATATTGACCAACTGGCATCAGAGGGCATGGTCTTTTATAACGGTTATGCTAACAGCCCCGTTTGTTCTCCTTCCCGTGGGGCAATTTTAACCGGTATGAACCCCGCAGCCTCACAGTTTACCTGTGTTTTTGGCAATAATGTGCCCGTGAGCGACAGTCTTTATAGGGTCAGCCGAAATACTGGGGCAAAAACCAACCAGTACCTCGAAGCGCTTCACCGCCATGCCGTGCCACGGGACATGCCCATGTTGGTACAAAAGCTGAAGGGGGCGGGCTACCGTACCGGCTTTTTTGGAAAGTGGCATTGTGGTTCGGGGGAGGGCTATTTGCCCCACCACAGGGGTTTTGATACCGCCAAGGGGTACCGTCCGCGGCATAGCTCTACCAAAGGGCACTATATCCATTCGTTCGGGGGGAATTTGGCTGGGATGGAACAATACGACTCGGCCACCTACATTTCGGAGGCGCTTACTACGGAGTGCATTCGTTTTATGCAACAATCAAAAGAAAGTCCTTTTGTGGCTGTTTTATCCCATTATCTGGTCCATAGGCCCTTGGAAGGCTTGCCCGAACTGATCAAGGTATTTGAAGATAGGGAAAAAGATGATCAGAACATCTCCGAATACGCTGCAATGGTTGCAAGTGTTGATCGGAGCGTAGGAAGGGTGATGCAAGCCCTGGACAGTTTGGGCTTTGCTGAAAACACAGTAGTGGTTTTTACCTCCGATAATGGGGGGCTGGTGCCCAAGTCCACTTCTAACTATCCTTTACTGGGCGGCAAAAGCTATCCCTTTGAGGCAGGTATGAAAGTGCCTTTTATCGTGAAATGGCCCGGTCAGGTAAAGGCTGGAAGCACGGAAGAAAGGGTGTTAGGTCAGGATATTTTCCCTACTTTTCTGGAAATAGCCGGCGTGGGCACGAACAATTTGTCGGGAAGTGGTCGTAGCTTCCTGCCCGTGTTGAAAGGCAAACAGATGCCCGTTGACAGGCCCTTGGTCTTCCACTTTCCACACTATACCCACGCGGCCAGCCCCTTTTCCTCCATTATTTACGAAGACTGGAAACTCATCCGCTTTTACAATGATGAAGAAGGGAGGTTTTTGCTCTACCATTTAGCAGAAGACCCCTATGAGCAGGTCAACCTGGCAATGCAACACCCCAATAAAGTGAAAGTACTAGATGCGCGGTTACAAAAAGAATTGACCGCCATGAACGCTGAGTTCCCAATTAAAAACGATAATTTTGTGCCTAATGCAGATGGCAATCAAAACCTCCGAACCAGTTTGGAACTGGGAGAACAAGAACGCCAGCTCCTCGAAAACCGACTGCGAAAGGCTGGAAAACATGAAAAAATAATCAAAAAATGAAGCAACAAACCTTTACAGTTTACTTTTTACTGTCCGTTTTTGGGCTTTTTTCTTGTGGTACACCTCCTACCGAAGAAATGTTTCAAACCGACACTGAGCGGCTTTGGTACACACAACCTGCCAAAAATTGGAAAGAGGCCCTGCCCTTGGGCAACGGACGGCTAGGGGGCATGGTGTATGGCCAAGCTGGGGAGGAGCACATCCAACTGAACGAAGAGAGCCTTTGGGCTGGCGAACCTACCGAACCCTACCCGGAAAATGTCGGAAAACACTATGCCCGTTTTCAGGAGTTGAACTTGCAGCAGAAGTACAATGAGGCCATGGCTTATGCCCGTAAGCACTTGGTGGCTTACCCAACATCGTTCCGTTCTCATGAACCGCTGGGTAACCTGTTCATACGCCTACATGGACATGACAAAGCAGAGGACTACAAGCGTAGTCTCGACCTCTCCACCGGTATCAGCAAGGTCACTTACACCGTGGAAGGCGAACGTTTCCTCCGAGAAACTTTTGTTTCTACCGCCTATGATGTGCTGGTACACCACGTGCGTAGCATAGAAGGCACGCCACTGAATGCTGAACTGTATTTCAGCCGTAAAAAGGATATTGAAGTCAGTGTGCAAGACGGTCAGGCGCTACAGGTAAAAGGGCAGATATACGATGACCCCGAAGGATATGATGACAACCCCGGCGGCTCCGGACCCGGGGGCAAGCACATGAAATTTGCCGCAAAGGTGGGCATACAAAGCGCCAAGGGGGAAAAAAGTGGGGCAGACACCCTCCTGCGTGTAAAAAACAGCCGTGAATTCACCCTGATCCTTAGTGCAGCAACAGATTATAACCTGGAAAAAATGAATTTTGATAGGGCGATTGACCCCTCTTCCCTAGCAAACAGGCAGTTGCAAAAGACCTTGCAAGTTCCCTACGAAACCCTTCGGGAACAGCATATTTCCGACCACCAATCGGTTTACAAAAGAGTCAGACTGCAGTTGGCGGATGCAAATTCCCCCGATACAATCCCCACCGATAAACGCCTAGGCAACGTGGCCGCTGGCGCAACTGATCACTACCTGACACAGGTGTTTTTCCAATACGGGCGTTACCTGCTCATGGGCAGTTCAGGCGGTAATGCCCGTTTGCCCGCAAACCTGCAGGGTATTTGGAATGAAGAGATGTGGGCACCTTGGGAGGCCGACTACCACCTGAACATCAACCTGCAAATGAATTATTGGCCGGCTGAAGTCACCAACCTACCCGAAACAATAGGGCCGCTTACCAATTGGATGCAAGGATTGGCCCAGCGCGGGCAGGTTACAGCGCAAAAGTACATTGGCTCGGAGGGATGGGTAGCCCACCATGCCACTAACCCTTTTGGGCGGAGCACCCCTTCCGGTTCTGCCCCTGACTCACAAATAGCCAATGGCTACTGCTTCCCACTGGCCGGTGCCTGGATGTCGCTCACCCTCTGGCGGCATTATGTATTTCAGCAAGATACGGCCTATTTAAAACAGAAGGCTTATCCCGTTATGAAAGGAGCCGCCCGCTTCGTGCTCGATTTTTTGAAAGAAGATGCTTCCGGCAAGTTGGTGACCGCACCTTCCTATTCACCTGAAAATGAATATATCAACCCGGAAACAGGAAAACCTGCCCGCAACACGGTAGCCGCTGCCATAGACATACAAATAATCCGAGAGGTCTTTACCGCTTGCCTATCAGCAGAAGAAATATTGGGAATACGGCAGCTTTCCGATGAAATTGAAGCTGCCCTACCACGCTTGCCCGACATAAAAATTGGTTCGAACGGTACCATACAAGAGTGGAACGAGGATTATGAAGAAGTTGAAAAGGGACACCGTCATATATCCCACCTGTTTGCACTGTATCCAGCCCAGCAGATAACACCTGAAACCCCCAAACTTTTCGAAGCGGCACAAAAGACTATTGAAAGGAGACTGGAAGAGGGAGGGGGACAAACAGGCTGGAGCCGGGCTTGGATCGTCAACTTCTATGCCCGGTTGCTAAACGGCGATCAGGCGCATTACCATGTGCAGCAATTATTAGCGGGGCAAGTATCCAACAACCTTTTTGATATCCACCCTCCCGACCGCTTCCAGATTGACGGGAATTTTGGCGTTACCGCAGGGATTGCCGAAATGCTGTTACAATCGGAGGAGTCGGGGCTGATCCGCTTGCTCCCCGCCCTGCCCGAGGTTTGGGACCGTGGCGCAGTAAGTGGTTTAATGGCAAAGGGCAACTTTGAGGTAGCCATTTCGTGGGAAAGCGGCCAACTGCGTAGTGCCACGGTTAAGGCCATAAAAGGAGGGCAAGGGGAACTGATGTACAAAGGTGAAAAACGGGCTTTCAAGCTTGGAAAAGGGGAGGTCTATACCTTTGCCCCTTCAATGAAATAAACTGGTTAGTCCTTAGAGTTATGAAACCGAAATGATTAAATTAATTATCAAAGATTCCATCTGACCTATGAAAATCAGATTATAAACAGATGAAATACACCCTGCTTTTATCATGTATCGCATTATTGTTTTCCTGTTCACAACCTAAGGAAACACCAAAAAGCCAAGCGGTTGAAACTCCCAATATGGAAAGTACCCCCGACAACGGCCGCCTACTGGGCGCCTACTACTTCGGGGCGGGCTATTTTACCCTCGTGCCCGACAACATCCGCCACGACTTGGACGAGATGAAAAGCTGGGGCACGGATGTGGTCTGCATCGGCATCACCGAGAGCGATATCAAATACAATGAGGGCAACATCCGCTTCATCATTGAGGAGGCGCACGAGCGGGGGATGCAGGTTTTTGCCGTGCCTTCGCGCATGGCGGGCATCACCGCAGGGCAGCCCATTGAGCCGCCATTGTTCGGTTATCATCACCCTGAAACGGCTGTTTTGCGCAAAGACGGTACGCCCGTGGTACGCAGAACCCATGGTATTCTAAGCAGCTTTTACCACCCCGAGGTGAAGGATTATTTCATCGAAACCACTTCTAGTATGCTCGAAAAATTTGCTTTGGATGGCATCATTTGGGACGAGCCTAAATCAACCTGGTGGGAGTGGCAGGATTATTCCGAACTGGCGCTGAAAGACAATCCCGAAGGCGACTATGTAAAGTACTTGGAAGATTTTGCCGATTTCTTCTCTGATATCAACGCAGAACTGAAGGCGCAAAAGCCCGACCTCACCATTGTTCATTTTGACGAGGCCTGCCGTGATGACTCCGTGGTGAACATCTCCGCCACCATTGAGCACCTCGATTATTACGGTACCGATGGCAAGCCCTATCCCCTGACCAAGACCGAGAACATTACCAACCGCGATAAAAAGGTGCTGCCCAGGTACGGGGAGCGCTACCTGAAAGCAGGGCGCGAAAACGGGCTCAAAACCATGATGCTGGTGGAAAACCAGCGGTTGAGCAAAGAACAAGTGGTGAAAATGGACAAGACCTTCCCACAAATCTTACAAATGGATGTGGATTTCCTGATTTACTACTACTATGGCTTTTACGACGAAGCCCCCGAGTACAAAATGGAAGTGATAAAAAAATATTTGCCAAAGTTTAAAAAAATGGAATTATGAAAAAATTATATCAGATTGCATATCTTATCATATTTATTTTCAGTCATTTTTCATGTGGAAAAGAAAGTACACAGGAATTGCAAACCTTTGATTTAATTGTTTACGGTGCCACGCCAGGAGGGATTATAACCGCAGTAACGGCTGCCGATCACGGTCTGAAGGTACTGCTCTTGGAACCCATGCCGGTAGTAGGCGGCATGAGTACTAGCGGCCTAAATACAGCGGAATCGGAGCATATGATTGATGAGGCAATTTCGGGTAGGGCACGTGATTTTTATGTAGAATTGGGTAAGCGTTACTACGATTCTGCTTACTTCCAGACTTTCGGTAACGGGCGTGGCCTAAACTTCCAACCAGGCAATCCCGCCTTTTTCTTTGAGTCAAAAGATGCTCAAGAGCTGTATGAAAGTATGATAGAAAAGGCAGGGGTAACCCTCATCACGGAGATACATCTCGTAGAGACTTTTACCGATAAGGCTAAAATTCAGCGAATAAAGCTGAGCAATGGGCAGCATTTTTCTGCTAAATATTTTGCTGATTGCAGCTATGAAGGCGACCTGATGGCGCAGGCAGGGGTTTCTTATACTTTTGGGCGCGAACCCATTAGTCAGTATAATGAATCTTTAGCAGGCATTCGTCTAATTGATGACACGCTCTCGGCACGTACAGTAGATCAAAACGGCCAGCCATTGCCCTATTTTAACCGCTACGATGCGCTCATCCCTGGCAGTGGCGACAGCCGGGTAATGAACTATAATTTCCGACCGATTATGACTGAGGTGGACAGCATCAAAGTACCTATTGCCCGCCCAGAAAATTACGATTCTACCCAGTTTAACTTCTTGGCCGATTTTTTGGCGGCCAATCCAGAAACCCATATCTGGGATTTGGTGGGCCGCTACCGCAGAGGCTCGGGCAAATTTGAATACAATAACCAGCAAAAAGCATTGGTTTCGCTGGGCATGTTTGGGGCAAATGATGGTTATACCGATGGAGACCAAGCAACTCGGCAGCGCATCTATCAAGAACACAAAGACTGGACACTAGGCTTCCTTTATTTTTTGGCTACTGACCCGCGTGTTCCTGAGCAACTCCGAGAGGAAACGCAGAAAACAGGCTTTGCCAAGGACGAATTTGTGGAGAACGATAATTTTCCCTATTACCTCTATGTGCGCGAAGGCCGCAGGATGATCGGCCCTGTGGTGCATACCCAGCATGATGTGTTTCGCAATCGGCAAAAGGAGGAGAGCATTCTGCTAGGATCGCATTGGGTGGATAGCCACCATGTACAGCGTATCGCCCTTTCCGACAGCACCTTTACAAATGAGGGGCGCATCTGGGAAATCGTATTACTCCCTTTTGAAATTTCTTATCGTGTCATCACGCCTAAAAAAGAAGAATGTGAAAATTTACTAGTCCCTGTTTGTGCTTCTTTTTCTCATGTAGCTTTTTGTACTTATCGCCTGGAGTCCACTTGGATGCAAGCGGGCCATGCTGCGGGTCTAGCCATTGCGCAGGCACTGCAAAAAGATGTGGCGGTTCAGGATATTTCCATTCCTGAATTACAAGTACAGTTGCAGAAAGAAGGCATGATAATCGAAGCCGACAGTATCATTGACTATGACGATTACGAGTGGTTAAAACGCAACAAACGCTACGGAGACCGCTATAAGAGGATGTATGAAGAATATGATGTAGATGTTTCAAATTTATGAGCAAAATGAAAATACTCAATACAACTGCTTTAGTATATATGGCGCTTTGGTGTATCTCATGCCAAAGCAAACAGCCCAATGTTCATAAAAATGCTGAAAAATTTCCCTACCAAGGCTGGAACATCCTTTCATCTCACAAAGAAAACGGCTTAAAGACCTTGGATAAGGCGGCGGAGTATGGGGTAAACCATATTGAGCTTTCACATTATCAGCTTTGCCACGATTTAAAGGATTTGAGAAATGCGAAAAGCAGGGAAGCGACTAACTTTCTAGTCGATGCGGCGCATGAAAGAGGTATAGAAGATGTGTACGTGTGGGACCATGCTTTTTATGGCTTGGATTATTATCCCGATTCTTTTAAAGTTGAGGCGCAAGGAAACCAAGATTTCACCCATCATACTACCAAGTTCGAGGGTGGACTCCAACAACAACTCAACCTAGACGACCCTGAGTTTTGGAAATGGGTCTATAATGATTATGACTTTTTGTTGGCACTATCGCCAAATTTAGATGGCATCGTGCTCACTTTTATCGAAACGGGCAGTTACGTCATTTATCAGCATTCAGACAAGCTAAAAACCAAAGGTCAAAAATTAGCAGCCTTGGTAGATTCTTTGGGTAATTACTTTATCGATGAAAAAGATATGAAGTTGACCATCAGGACCTTTATCTATAATCAATTTGAGAAAGATGTGATTCTTGAAGCATTGCAATTGATAAAGCGGAAAGACTTGACCGTGATGATCAAAATGGTGCCGCACGATTGGTTTTTGACCTATCCGTATCAAGATTATGTGTCTGAAATTCCTTTTCCTGTGGTAATAGAATACGATGCAGGGATGGAGTATGCAGGGGAAAATATCATTGCCAATAGTTTTCCGCATTATTTTGCTGATGCTTTTAAACATTATGCCCAATATGAAAATGTAGTTGGTTATTGTGCCCGGGCAGACCGCTTTGAGGAAACCACCGCAGTGGGTACACCGGGAGAGTTAAACTTATATGTACTTTCAGAATTGGCAAAAAATAAAGCAGCTGATACCGATAGCCTTACACGCGCTTTTATTGCCAAAAACTACGGGGAAGAAACGGTACAGTATTTACAACCCGCTTTTGATTCTGCCTTTTCCATTATCATGGCAAGCATGTACACCTTGGGTACGCATACGGCCAATCATTCAAGGCTCAATTTTCATAGAAAAAATATCTACCAAAGCCACACTACGGGGGAATGGTATGCTCCGGATGATCAGATGCGCTGGGTAGGGCATGGGGTCAACAGGCATTTCCATAATTACAAAGATGTGATTAATACGCTTGCACCAGCCTCTTACAAAACAGACACAGCAGGACTCAAGAAAGACATCGCTTGGGTATTGGATAGCGCTTGGCTATCTCCCACTGAAGAAATGACTCGTGGGTTTTTAGATTACATCATCACTGAAAAAAGTTATGCGGTGGATTTGGCAGAAGATGCTTTAGCAAAAGTAGAAAAAGCCTTGCCTATGGTGAAAGATACCACGTTAGGCAATCGCCTACATCATACTTTTAAAAGAACCGTACTTTTTGCAAAAGAGAGGCGGGCTGCTGCTATAGCTTTTTATGGTTATAGGTTGTGGGAGAAAGGTAAGGAATATCAAACTGAAGAATTAAAGCAACTTGTAATTGATAGCTTTCAAGAAGCCGATAGCTCGATTGCCGAGATGGAAAATTATCCTGTTCATGTGCCTTTAGGTCAATGGCGCTGGCATAGAGACAGGGAAGCTTTTGAGATTTACAAAGAAGAATGTTTGCTTTTAAAACAGTAATTAAGCGAGAAGATAATTGATTCTAAAAGAATTTTTTTGAACAATCGGCAAACTGGGTATTTTGTATCTTATTTTTTAATGTTGAAATTGATAATAGTATGAAAAAAGCTTAGACTTAACAAACCTTATCCTCATGAAAAACAAACTGGTAATAGTTACTTTTTTTGCAATCTTTCTATCTACAATATTTTCTTGCAAGCAACAAAAAGAGGTAAAAAGAGCGCCTATCAGCCCCGCTACTTTTACAGAAAAAGAGGGCCATTACGAAAAAATCAGCGGAAACTTTAACGTGAGCGGTATCTATCCGCACCTAACCACTTACACACATTCTCGTACCGACCAAAAACAGAGCTATGTACCCAGTGTTTTCGATGGCAAGCTTTCCCCTCAATGGGAGTGCGGCATTGGTGCTTTGGCCGAGTGGCAGGGCAAGCTTTATATGGTAAACTATGCAGCCCACCAACCCCATGGCAGTGAGCACAGCCTATACATAGTTGATCAAGATTTAAATATGGAGATTTTTCCAGCAAGTGTAGGAGGCACCCCAGCATCAAGAATGGTGCATCAAGAATCAAATCAATTGTTTATTGGGCATTATGCGATCGACTCTGTAGGAAACATCAGGGTAATCGATATAGAAAAAATGCCCGGTAGGCTAACGGCCATTGCACGCCACCTAAAAGATCCTGCCAACAAAGTGTATTATTATGATATGGAAGGGATGCTTTACGAAGTAGATGTACATACGCTCGAACCTACCCTATTGGGCGACGATCCTTTGCCCGGTTGGCACGGTAAGGGAGGCTATACAGCCCAAGGCAAATTGATATTAGCCAACAATGGAGGCGGTCGCGATGCTGTAGACAAGTGGCAAGTAGACAGCACCGATATGTTTGGGCCTGAAAAATTGGGTGTACTGGCTGAGTACGACGGAGAGAATTACAGGGTAATAGAGCGCAAACAATTTACCGATGTAACTACTAAGCATGGCATAAATGCTGTACCTAATGACAATTCTCCGCTTTGGTCTATGGGTTGGGACAAGCGTTCCTTACGCCTTAAGGTGATGGAAAACGGGCAATGGTCTACCTATTTGCTTCCCAAAGCTACTTATAATAATGATCCTGGCCATGGTTGGTTTACAGAATGGCCCCGCATTAGGGAAATACACGACGGTAAATTTATGATGGACATGCACGGAATGTTCTTCGATTTTCCTGCGACGTTCTCTTCTAAAAATAGCGCAGGCCTTCGCCCAATAGGTTCGCATCTGCGCTATATCCCAGATTTTATCTATTGGAACAATCGTATAATACTAGCCACCGATGAAGTGAGCATACAAGGAAATCCGGTAGCAGGGCAACCCCAATCTAACCTTTGGTTTGGAGACTATGAAGATTTAAAGCAATGGGGCCCGAGGTCTGCATACGGGGCAATTTGGTTAGAGGATGAAGTGGCGGCCAATCGTCCATCATTGCCTTATTTAGTAGCTGGCTTTGATCAACAAGTGCTGCATCTTATCAACCATAGCACAGAGGCCGTAACAATTACCTTAGAGCTCGATGCAAATGGTGACAATAATTGGGAAGTTTGGCAGACCCTCGAACTGACTGCTAATGCCTATCAATTTAAACTCTTGGAGGGTGCTTCGGCAGAGTGGATTAGGCTGAGTACTGACAAGTCTGCAAAACTGACCGCAT
>CAKZMZ010000045.1 GCA_937129345.1 uncultured Thalassovita sp.
TCAGCAGCGATATCGTCGCCCATTACAATAGGTTTGCCCTCATCACCGGATTCTCTGATACTTTGTACCAAAGGCACCTCGCCCAAGAATGGTACCTCGTATCTACGCGCCAATACCTTTCCCCCGTCTTTTCCGAAAATATAGTATTTGTTTTCTGGTAGCTCTTCAGGTGTAAAGTAAGCCATGTTCTCAACAATACCTAAAACAGGCACATTGATTT
Source organism: uncultured Thalassovita sp. (assembly GCA_937129345.1). Classification (GTDB taxonomy): domain Bacteria; phylum Bacteroidota; class Bacteroidia; order Cytophagales; family Flammeovirgaceae; genus Chondrinema. The sequence continues at coordinate 221 of CAKZMZ010000045.1, forward strand.
GTTTTTGCCTGAACATAGAGACGCCTTTTTGGGCATCTGCCAAGGCTACTTTTTGCGGTGTGGTCACCACTACAGCCCCTGTTACAGGTACGGTTTGTACCAAGGTCAAATGTATATCGCTTGTACCGGGAGGCAGGTCAATCAATAAATAGTCTAGTTCTCCCCAATCTGTATCGCTTAGAAATTGGCGCAAGGCAGAACTTGCCATAGGACCTCTCCAGACCACCGCATTTTCAGGAGGTGCCAAATAACCTATAGAAAGCAGTTTTACCCCGTACTGTTCTACAGGGATGATCATGTTTTTACCATTCGACTTTACTACGCCGGGTTTGGCGCTTTCCGTATTGAACATTACCGGAATGGAAGGGCCGAAAATATCTGCATCGATCAAACCGACCTTAGCGCCGGTTTTGGCCAAGGAGATGGCTAAATTGGAGGTTACAGTAGACTTACCTACACCACCTTTACCTGAGGCTACAGCAATAATGTTCTTTACCTCTGGTAAAATAGGGGCATTGTTCCTTATCGAGGTGACCTCTGCGTGTAAATTTACAGTTACTTGTACATCTTCGCCTACCTCTTTTTTAACCGCTTTGGTACAGTTGTTTTTGATCAGCTCTTTAAGCGGGCAAGCAGGTGTGGTTAAAATCACCGTAAAACTCACTTCCTTGCCATTAATTTCTACATCTTTGATCATATTGAGACTTACGAGGTCTTTTTTTAGATCGGGTTCTTCAACCGTAGAAAGTGCCTTAAGGATTTTATCTTCAGTAATGGTCATGTATGTTTCTTTATTTTTGGATAAAACTATGCAATAAAATGCCAATTGCAAGTAGCAAAGCTGCAGTTTTGTCTTGTGATATACACATAAAGTAGAATTGTGAAAATCAATCTAAAATTAATACTAATTTTGTATCGTCAACTCAACTTTTTTTAGGTTGATTTCTTTAAAATTACCTATACACAATGGTAGTTTTCGTGTAAGATTTTTGTTTAAATTTGGACATGCCGATCAAAGACGCAACCATACAAGCTGTACAACAAACCGCAGATATTTTAGAAGTGGTAGAAGATTATCTTCCATTAAAAAAGAAGGGGCAAAATTGGTGGGCCTTGTCTCCCTTTACCGATGAAAAGACGCCTTCTTTCTCTGTAAATCCTCAAAAAGGCATTTATAAATGCTTTAGCACGGGCAAGGGTGGTGACGCCATTTCCTTTGTAATGGAAATGGAAGGCGTAGGCTTTATTGAAGCGATAAAAACGCTGGCTAAAAAATACAGTATTCAAATAGAAGAAACTGAGCTGACCCAAGAGCAAAAAGAGGCGATCAGTGAAAAGGAAAGCCTATACATAGTGCTCAATTTTGCAGCTGAGTACTATAAAAAGCTGCTACAGACCCACGAACAGGGCAAGGCTTTGGGCATGAGTTACTTTAAAGAGCGCGGTTTTATAGGCAAGACCATAGAGGATTTTGGCCTAGGCTATGCGCTAGACAGTTGGGATGGCCTGCTAAATGAAGCTCAGACCAAGGGTTACAAACAGGAAATTTTAGAACAAGCGGGCTTGATATTAAAAAGCGAGCGGGGTAGTTTTTACGATCGCTTTAGGGGCAGGGTCCTGTTTCCCATCCATACAGTAACAGGCAGGATAGTGGGCTTTGGTGCTCGTACCCTTAAAAAAGATGAAAAACCCAAATACATCAACTCTCCTGAGTCTGAGGTTTACCATAAAAGCGAGATTTTATATGGCATCTTTCAAGCGAAAAAAGCTATTAGAGAACAAGACAATTGCTTCTTGGTAGAAGGTTATACCGATGTGATTTCTCTTTACCAAGCAGGAATTGAAAATGTAGTGGCCTCCTCGGGTACTTCGCTAACAAATGAGCAAATAAAGCTGGTCAGTCGCTTTACGAAAAATATTACAGTGCTTTACGACGGCGACTCAGCAGGTATTAAGGCCTCAATGCGCGGGGTGGATTTGATTCTAGAGCAGGGCTTAGATGTAAAAATAGTACCTTTTCCCGAAGGTGAGGATCCCGATACTTATGTGAGAAAAGTAGGGGGAGAAAAGTTTAAAACCTATCTGCAAGAGCACAGCAGTGATTTTATTCTTTTTAAAACAAGACTTGGCTTACAAGAAACCCAAGCCAATCCCTCTCAAAAAGCGGCTGTAATCCGAGACATTGTACAATCTGTGGTAAAAATTCCGGATGCCATAAAACGCTCTGTATTTTTTAGAGAATGCAGTGAGCTTTTGGGCATAGAGGAAGATATCCTCATTAGCGAGGGCAACAAAATACTGCTCAAAGAAGAGAGAAATCAGAAATTTAGAGAACAGAGGCAGGCCAAACAACAAGCGGAAAGGTTAGATGGCGGCGGCTTGGTAGAAGATACTCTTGCCGATGCCAATACGCAGGCACCTGTACTGAACGATCCAGTAAGCTTTCAGGAGCGGGAGTGCGTGCGCATACTTTTAGAATATGGAACAAGAGAAACGGAAGATGGCGGTAAGCTTTGCAACTATTTATTGGATGAAATTGATCAGATTGATTTTCATGATGGGCTTAGTAAACGCATCATTAACGAATACAAAGAGGCCTTAAAGCGCAATGAAATCCTAGCGATCAACCATTTTCTCCATCATGCTGATGATCAGATAAAACAGTTGGTAGTAGACATGGTCTCAGAAAAAAATGTTTTAAGTCAAAATTGGAAAAAACATCATATAATTGTACCCGAAAAAGATGCGAGCCTAGATAAAGTGGTCTATTCAAATATGTTGCGGCTCAAATACAGAACCATAAAGAAAATGTGCCAAGAGAGTATGCAGATGATACAAAGTGCGCAATCAGAAGAAGATGTGAATGAGGCCATGCAAGTTTATCAAGCATTAAAGCAACAAGAAAATGAACTGGCCAAATTTTTAGGTATCGTGTATTCTTGATGATTTTTGGTAACTACTCAGGAATGTATAAAGTACCTCGAATAGGTGTGACTATTATAGCATGAACCATAAGTGTATTAATAAAACCCCTTGGGAGTGATATGGACTGGTCAATCCGGTCTGGAGGTTCATCCTGGACGATTCGGCCTGGAAAGTATCAAATCTAGGGAAACCCTTTAAAAGTTGGCATGAAAGGTATATTTATACCGGAGTAGTTACGATTTTTTTAGTAACGACGGACTTTTCGGCGTAGTAAGCCAAAGCCTATAAGTTAATAGTTAAATACTACCAGCTAAATATGGCGAAGAATTACTTTCAGAGCAAAATTGTACAACCAATAAGTAAAAGGTTAAGACAGCTGGTTTTCTCCTTTGTGTTGTTAATATCCAGTTTGTTAATAGGTATTTCTGGTTTAATGACCATCGAGGGCTTCGATTTTTGGAAAGCCTTCTACCTAAGTGTCATTATAGTCTCTACCGTCGGCATGAACGAGGTAGGCTCAGTAAGTGAGACAGGCAGGATATTCATCTCCTTTTACATCATATTTAATCTCAGTATTTTCGCTTACTTTGTATCGGTAATTACCAAGTATTTATTTGAAGGCGAATTAAGAGAAATATTTAAAAGTTATATGGTAAGTAGAGTAGCAGATAAACTTAAAGATCATACCATAGTCTGTGGCTATGGTAAAAATGGCACAAAGGCCTGTGAAGAGTTGCACAGAAGCAATGTGCCCTTTGTACTTATTGAGTTAGATGCTGAACTTGTAGACGATAAGTATGCCAATGACAACAATGTTTTTATGGTACAAGGCGACGCCACCTCAGACGATGTATTGCTAGCTGCAGGCATACAGAGAGCAAGAACCATCATTACCACCCTGCCCAAAGATGCTGATAACGTGTTTGTTACCCTAACTGCAAGGGAACTGAACCCCGCTATAAAAATTGTGGCAAGGGCCTCTGAAGAAAGTTCGGTTAGCAAATTGAGAAGGGCAGGCGCACACCATGTGGTAATGCCCGATGCTATAGGCGGCCATCATATGGCTACTTTGGTTACACGCCCTGAAGTAGTTGAATTTTTAGGAATGCTCAACGGCATGGGAGCTGAAAAGCTAGAATTAGACGAAATAAGATTTGAGAACATGAAAGAAGAGTTTCGCGGAAAGACCCTTAAAGAAATGAACTTGCGAGAAATGACAGGCGTGAACATCTTAGGTTATAAAGATCCTGAAAAAGGTTTTGTATTCAATCCGCATCCCAGTACTATTTTTCGCGATGGAGATGTGGCCATTGTTCTAGGGAACAAGGAGGAACTCGAAAAATTTATGAGATATTGTTCTAAAAGCAATCGCTGATACCTATTTTTGTAGCTGTGGTTTTCAGTAAAATCGTAAATTACTAAGTGATATGGCTTATCTAATTGATGAAAAAACAAATACCTCTCTTACTCAAAAGACTGTAAGAGTCGTAAGAGAAATTTTACATTTGGTTCCCTTTTTCTTAGGGTTTGCACTTTCGAGGTTTTATGAGATATCATTTACCAACGATATTTTCTTAATTGGCATCTTGGTTTCTGCTGTGATGTTGTTTTGTTGTAGAGACAAAGTAAATGAACCTCCATACAAAGAAGACGACTTGTAAAGCGATTTATCTGTTTTCAACCATATCTATTTACCTCACGTTTGACCATCTTCGATTTTTGATATTTAAAAAGCCTAACTCATATCAAAGCAATTCTATTCTTAGCACATTGCTTTAGGTAAAACTTGCTTGGCGACCTATCTTAAAGGTCAATACTTTCAAATAACTTTATAAAGCCCCCATAATTCCTTGTCTAAAGGCTTAATTGTCTTATTAAATATTGATTTCAGGTGAATATTTGGTAATATTCAACACGATTTAAACAAATAGGAAATGAAAAAAATGAAATACCTGAATACCGTCATTTTACTTGGTCTATGCACGCAATTGTTGGCACAGGTAAAACCATCTTTGCTCTTTTCGGACCACATGGTGATCCAAAGAAATGTAGAAGTGCCTGTTTGGGGAACTGCCAAGAAAAGAGAAAAAGTAACTCTGACTTTTAATGGAGCAGATGTAAAGACCCGGGCAGATAAGCAAGGAAAATGGATGGCCAAACTTCCCCCGACACCAGCGGGTGGCCCTTATGAACTTACCATTGAAGGCAGAAAAAATACAGTAACCATTACAGACATTTTGGTGGGCGAGGTATGGGTTTGCTCGGGGCAGTCTAATATGGAGTGGACTGTAAGCAACTCAAACAATGCCGAAGAAGCAATAGCCAAGGCAGATGATACGCAAATCAGGCACTTTAAAGTAGGGAGAAATATAGCCAACATTCCTCAAGAACAAGTGCCCGGTGGCGAGTGGGAAGTTTGCTCACCTGAAACCGCGGGCGATTTTACGGCGGTAGGTTACTATTTTGCCAAGGAGTTAAGAGAAAAATTGGATGTGCCCATTGGCTTGCTCAATACCTCTTGGGGCGGCACCAATATCGAAACATGGACAAGTGCTGAAGCCATAAGTACCATCCCTGCTTTTACTGAGACGGCCAATGAATTGAATGGCTTAAATTTGCAAGAGGTTTTTAAGAAGAAACAGGAAGAACTGGCACAAAAAATTGGCGAACTACCCGAAAAAGACATGGGCATGCAAAACGGCAAAGCCGTATGGGCTGCTTTTGATTACGACGACAGCGACTGGAAAACCATTGAGGTGCCAGATTTGTGGGAGCAAAAAGGCTTACCTGGACTTGATGGCGTGGTTTGGCTTAGAAAAACGGTAGAGCTCAGTGAGCAAGAGGCCGACAGGCTCACACAGCTTTACTTGCAAAAAATTGATGATAATGACATTACCTGGATCAATGGAAAGAAAGTTGGAGAAACTAAAGGCTACAACACAGATCGCATTTATGATATTGAAGAGGGTTTGTTGAAGGCTGGCGAAAATATAATTACTGTAAGAGTAGAAGATACTGGCGGCGGCGGTGGGATTTATGGTAATCCAGAACTGATTAAATTACTTGGTTATACGGTAAATGTACCACTTGCCGGTGAGTGGAAATTTAAGATCGGAGAAGGAAAAGCCTCTGTTTCCCAATCGCCGAACAGCTTTCCCTCTTTATTGTTCAATGCCATGTTAAACCCGATTTTGCCTTATGCTATGAAGGGCGTTATCTGGTACCAAGGCGAATCGAATGCTGGTAGAGCATATGCTTATAGGGAGTTGTTCCCCTTAATGATCAAAGATTGGCGCAAGCACTGGGGGCAAGGCGATTTTCCGTTTTTATGGGTGCAGTTGGCCAATTTTAAACAAGCTGTAGACCAACCTGCAGGCAGCGATTGGGCAGAGTTAAGAGAGGCCCAAAGTATGACACTTTCATTACCGAACACTGGCGAGGCAGTGATTATAGATATTGGGGAGGCAGATGATATACACCCGAGGAACAAGCAAGATGTGGGTTATCGCTTATCATTAGCGGCTAGAAAAGTTGCTTACGGAGAAGATATCGTATACAGTGGCCCAACTTACAAAGCCATGGAAGTGAAGGGAAACAAGGTTCACATTCAATTTGATCACATAGGCAGTGGTTTAATGGCGAAAGATAAATATGGCTATGTGAACGGATTTGCTGTGGCAGGGGCCGATAAAAAATTCTACTGGGCCAAAGCTACTATTGAAGATGATGAAGTGATACTCTACGCTGATGAAGTAGCCAAGCCAGTAGCCGTTCGCTACGGCTGGGCAGACAACCCCGATGATTTGAACCTCTACAACCAAGAAGGCTTACCCGCTAATCCTTTTAGGACAGATGATTGGAAAGGCGTTACTGAGGGGATTTGGTGATGAATTTCTATACCCCATCCAAGGTTTAAAACCCTTGAATGGGTTTGTTTTTTTACAACTTCTCCATTAAATACTTTGCCAACATTTTGTAAAAATGGTTGCGGTCTGTGCCGCCGCGCAATCCATGGTTTTTGTCGGGATAGTAAAAAGAATCGAATTGTTTGCCAGCGGCAATGAGTGCATCTTGCAACACTACCGAATTTTGGAAATGTACATTGTCATCACCCGTTCCATGTACCAATAAAAAGTTGCCTTCTAGCTTATCCACATGGTTAATAGGCGAATTGTCGTCATAGCCAGAAGCATTGTCTTGAGGGCGTTGCAGATACCTTTCGGTGTAAATGGTATCGTAAAAGCGCCAAGTGGTTACAGGTGCCATGGCTACGGCTGTTTTAAACACATCAGCCCCTTTCATAATACAAAGCGATGACATGTAACCGCCGTAACTCCAGCCCCATATACCGATGCGAGAAGCATCTATATAATTGAGTTTTCCTAGATATTTGGCTGCTTCTATTTGGTCTTCGGTTTCGTACTTACCGAGTTGTTTATAAGTAATGTGCTTAAAATCCCTGCCTCTGTAACCAGTGCCCCTTGGATCCACCACGGCAACTAAATAACCCTGCTGCACTAAATATTGATGGAAGAAAAAATGACTACCAGACCATCTTTTGTTTACATTTTGAGAACCTGGCCCACTATACTGATACACCAACAAAGGGTAAGTTTTAGCTGCATCAAAATCTTTGGGCTTGAGCATGTAGGCATTCAATTTTACCCCATTCTCAAGTGGCACCTCCATAAATTCTTTATCGACTATAGCATATTCAGTAAGTGTATTTTTGAGTGACTGGTTGTTTTCCAATACTTTAACTTCCTTATTTTTTTGAGTTTCGTACAAGCTATACACGCTGGGGGTTTGCACGGTGTGGTAATTCTCAATAAAATACTGAAAATCGTTACTCATATCTACAGAATAAGTACCACTTTTTTCTGAGAGCCTTTCCTTTTTCTTGCCCTTTAAATCTATGCGGTAAAGGTGCCTTTCAAGTGGCGAAGCTTCGGTTGAGATGTAATACACCATAGGTTTTCTTTCTTCGTGTACACCTATCAATTCGGTCACTTCCCATTCGCCTTGCGTGATTTGTTGTACTTCCTTGCCATCTATGGAGTGTAAATAAACATGCTTAAAGCCGTCTTTTTCGCTGGTTCTTACAAAGTACTCCCCATCTTGCAGGTAGGTTAGGTCATTGCAATAATTAATGTCTATATAAGTATCACTTTTTTCTGTATAAACTACTTCGGCATTTCCAGTACTTGCATTGGCATGCATAATCTCTAATTGGTTTTGTAAGCGGTTCATCCGCCTTACCGAAAGTAGGTTGGCATCCTGTGTCCACATCACTCTTGGAATGTAAATATCAGTTTCAGTACCAAGCGGCACATCTACAATTTCTCCATTATTTAAATGATAGATTTTGATTTGCACCGTAGAATTGGTTTCCCCGGCCTTAGGATATTTAAAGCGATAATCTGTAGGGTACAATTGATCGCCCCAAACCTGCATGTTGTATTCAGGAACAGCTGTTTCATTAAATCGGTAGTAAGCGATTTTTTGATTATCAGGTGACCAAAAGAAAGCCTTCACAAAGCCAAACTCTTCCTCGTACACCCAATCTGTACTGCCATTGATGATTTCGTTAAACTGGCCATCAGTGGTAATTTGAGTTTCTTCATTGCTAGATAAGTCTTTATAAAATAGGTTGTTATCCCTTACAAAAGCCACCATACTGCCATCAGGTGAGAAGGTGGCATAAGATTGCCTACCATTTTCACTGAGTGCTTCCACAGATTTACTTTCAATATCATACACCAAATAATCGGCAGTAAACGAACGGCGGTAAATCATTTCTACATTAGTACGGAGCAATAGCTTTTGCTCATCACCGCTAAAGCTGTAATCGTTTAGCCTGTTGCCATCGGGTAGCAAATCGCCATTAAAAATGGTTTCTACAGGCTGGCCCGTGGTCACATCCACTTTATAAATGTCGCTGCCAGATTGTGCCGAGTAGTATTTGCCATCATTCATCCAGTTAACCCCGCTAATTCTTTTGGGGCTAAAGGTGCCTTTGCCAAATACATCATCTATTGTAATTTGTTTTTGCGCTACTAGTGGTAAGCTGCTCATAAAAAGCAGCAAGTATAAAAGTGTTTTCATTTGAGTTGTAGAGTTGTTTTAATAATTTGCTGCAAAGATAAACTTAATACTCATACTCACTAAAGTGATCATAAAATACAAAGCAGCCGTTGTGCAGTCGGGTTCGGTTTTTTTCGATAAAAAAGCTACTGTAGAAAAGGCGCTACACTTATGCGAAGAGGCAGCGGAGGCAGGGGCAAAGTTACTTGTTTTTCCAGAGTCTTTTATTCCGGCCTATCCTAGAGGTTTGTCTTTTGGTGCTGTAGTAGGCAGTAGAAGCAAAGAAGGAAGGGCCTTATGGCAAAAGTATTTTGAGGCATCTGTTAGTTTGAGTAAGGATGAATTAAAGCCACTTAGGAAAATGGCCGAACAACTCGATCTACATATTTCTGTGGGGATTACCGAGCAGGATAATGCTACAAATGGTACACTTTATTGCACCAATGTTTTGATCAATGATGAAGGCGAAATACTGGGCATGCACCGTAAATTAAAACCTACAGGTACTGAAAGGTTAATCTGGGGTGAGGGAGATGGCAAAAGCCTGAAGGTTTACGATACTAAACTAGGAAAAATCGGAGCTTTGATTTGTTGGGAAAATTACATGCCCTTGGCCAGAATGGCTTTGTATGAGCAAGGAGTACAAGTTTATTTGGCACCTACTGCCGACGCCCGGCCTACTTGGCAAAGTACCTTACAACATATTGCCTGCGAAGGCAGGTGCTTTGTGTTAAGCAGTAATCAGTATATGGAGGAAAAGGATTATCCAGAAGATTTAAGGTCTTTGTTGCAAGATAGCACAGATATCATGTGTAAAGGTGGCTCGGCAACATATGACCCAATGGGCCAGCTTATCTCAGGGCCTGTTTATAACCAAGAGCAAATACTATATTCTGATATTGACCTCGCTACCTGTACTAAAGGCAAAATGGATTTTGATGTAGCCGGGCATTATCATAGAGCAGATATTTTTCAATTTTCTTATCCTAAAGACAAGCTGTGAGATTCTTTTCAATAATAGTGATAAAGGCGATGATCATATTTTATATATCAGTGCCTGTTTTGGCACAAGACACTGCAACAGTTCTTATTGCCTACTACAGCAAAGAGGGGCATACAGAAAAGTTGGCGCTTGCTGTAGAAAAAGGAGTATTAAGCACAGAACAAAAAGCCGTTCTGAAATCAGTAGAAATGGTTACAGAAAAAGATTTGCTTGAAGCAGATGCCATTATTGTAGGCAGTCCAGTTTACAATGCCAATGTAGCACCTGAGGTACAGGCTTTTATCAATTCTTGGCCTTTTGAGGGAGTCCCACTAAAAAATAAGTTGGGGGCTGCTTTTGTAACAGCAGGTGGAGTTTCGGCCGGTGAGGAAACCGCACAGCTTTCTATCTTAAGATCTATGCTGATTTTCGGTATGGTAGTAGTTGGCGGGCCTGAATGGACTCAAGCTTTTGGTGCATCTGCAATACACGAAGAAATTGAACTGACCGAGGTAGAGATGGATGAAATCTTTTGGAAAAAAGGAGAAAAGTTAGGTAAAAGAGTGGGTAACTTATTAATGCTTTAAGATAGATGTATTTAAAATGGGGAGGGAGAGAAGTTGAAAAAATAGGTTTTGGCAGATTAGCCAAAAAGGAGGGATGGAGAATTCAGAGTTTGTTTAGTTAAATTTATCTTCTATGATTATAATCAATTGGCATATACGTCAGAAATGTCGATCATATCTAAATACACCTTTAAGCACTTAGTAGTAGTAAATGGTAGTACATTACTGATGTCGTCTGTGTTTCGGTTAAACCATACTTCTGCATAGAATCTTCCTACTGAATAAAGAGATACTTTAGTTTTTGCATAAGTTCTGCTGCACAAAAGTACCCCATTCTCTGAAAGATATTTTAGTTTATTTTCTGTGGAAAGGTTGCTGAATTTTTGAAAAGTTAGCATAGCTCAATTGCTTTAATTTATCTTTTTAGTTTTAAATACGGATGTAAGTTATCACTAAGTTTCATAAATATAATAAATCCGCTGTTAATGATATTTAAACTCGAATAAAATCTTAGGAAGATTTTTTTTAAGCGGTTTTGCATGTAATATTTTAGGCAAAAAGTGACTTTTTTATGCCCTCATTCCCTCAAATTATCGAAATACACAACATTTCTTTTAGGTAGAGCTCAATTCTAATAAGTAATAAATAAATGGGGTATTTAGCAGAAAAATTGTATTTTTAATAACCGATAAATCTATTTTCATTCCGATGGGACTGAACTATTAATGTAAGAAAATCAATAGATTTAGGTAAAATCCAATAAAGGCCTAACAATTCTTTAACTACAGCTTGCTTGTTGCAAACTAATTATGAGTTTATGGAACTGTTGTTGGCCATCGCACTTCTTTTGATATTATTGGTAATTAGCCTGCCACTGTATTACATTGGTTCAGAGGTATTAAAGCAAATTATTCTTTTGATAGTGAAGAATGTAAAGAAGTGGTTAGGCAAAAAACATTAAAGTCTATTTGCCCTTTTCACTTGCTTTACTTCCATCCACTTCTAATATCAAATCTTTACCAAATGCTTTTGAGGGGGTCATAAAACCTGTAGGGGCTTTGCCTGCTATCACTTTTTGTAGAATCAAAACGGTGGTAATTGCTGTAAGTTGGTAACCTTCGGGCGTTTCTAGATACAAGGCTTGCTTTTGGTTTTGCTCGTTGCTAACCTCTCCCCACAAATAGCTTTTTTGTGTTTTTCTCGCATTTGCATCAGGGCCCTTTACCCTAGATTTTACCTTATTTTCTAAAAACTTCTGCACAAAAGGCAGTTTTAAAAGCCAACCGCCGTATCTAGTAAACTTCATTCCTTTTAGCATGTTAGCGTTGGTAGCCATATAAACTATAATGTTGGGAATGCCAGTACTATAATAGGCGGTAGAAACATCGCCCCAAGGAATGCTCACCGTTAATCGGTCTTTATTTTTTAGATGGATCTTTCTTGTTTTGTAAGCTGCGGGCACGGGTTTGATTTTGCCATTTTCCCTGATTACCCCGCCTTTATCTATATTTTCTAGCATGGTGAGCGCAGTACCTCTGGAGAAAGTACCCACCCCTTTAAAGGCTAAAGAAAGGTGCGTGGCATTGGGCATTTTATCTTTAAGCATGGCGGCTAGGCAATCAGAAGGTACCACATCAAAGCCACAGCCGGGCAACAATGTAATGCCTGATTTTTTTGCTTCATCGTCTTTAGTAGCAATCCATTCAAACACCTCTAGCTCGCCGGTCACATCAAGGTAATGGGTTTGAGTAGAAATACAGGCATTGACCAGTGGCCTGGCAGTTTTAGAGTAAGGGCCCGCAGCATTGATCAAGATATCTATTTCGGAAAATTCATGTAACAGTATATTCTCGTCATCTAGACTAAAGGCGCGGTAGTCTAATTGATGTTTTTTGGCTATGGCTTTGGTTTCTGTTTCGTTTCTACCGGCTAAAATAGGTTTTAAACCTTGCGAAAGTGCTTGTTCTGTAATTAAGGCACCGGTGTAACCATAGGCGCCGTATATCATTATCTTCTTTTCCATAATTTTAATTTAAGTAACTGCAAACAGCTTTGCAACTAGCATAGAGAGCGGCAAAAGTAGTAAAACGCCTAAGCCGTATTCTGGGCCTGCAAAACCTGCTGTGAGTCCTGCATCCATGACAATAAGCGAGAGCACGCCAAATTTAATGGCCTTGCCAACATCGGCAGGTTTTAGGGTGCGATAGGCTTTGATCAAGGGTCGATAAACCAAAAGCGCAAATATTAGTGCAAAGGGCATAGAGAAAATGGGCATGTAGATGGGGAATGCATATCTAGCACCAAGTATGAATAGCACGACGATAGCATACAAAATGCCTCCGGCAATAATGGCCGGCCGGTTACCTCCATTGACTTCGCCTCTACTCACCATGGTTACGGCAGTAATGAATACCACAGGAACAATGGCGAGCGATAAGCAAGGTGCTATGGCTGTATTAATGATGCTTATGCCTAGCAACAAATTCCCTCCTCTACAAAACCCCATATTTATAGGCCCGAAAGCTTCTTGATGTTTGCCCCAAGCATCGTACAATACAGCCAAAATAGCTACAGCTAAAGCAATTATGGCTGAAGAAAGGGATACTTGCCAAGCTGTGAGAACTCCGAAGATTAGCAATAATGTACCGAATAATGCAGCACTTTGTTTTTTAGCCCTTCCACTTGGTATGGGTCTTTCGGGTCTTTCTACCGCATCTAACTTGGCGTCAAAAACATCATTTAAAACAATACCGCCCCCGTAAAGCCCGATGGTAGAGAGTACTAAAAAAAAACTGTCTATAGTTAAGGGATCTTGAGAGAATTTACCCGTACTCCAAGTGTGAGCGATAATAATGCCAGCTACTACATCTGCAATAGAGGTTATGATGTTGGCAGGTCTAAGAAGTTGGAGATAAGCTTTGAGAGTAGTGTTGAAGTTGCTCATGGTTTTAATGTAGATAGCTGTAAAAATAAAGCCTCCCTTAAATTATTTAAATCTTAGGGAGGCCAGAGAATTGACAATATGAAATCTCAATCCTGATTTTCATCAAATTTGATATAAACTCTTTTGTGTCTAGGCGATATTTTGAATGGAAATTTGAGTGGCTCATTGGGGATTTCCACTTTGCTATATTTCATCTCGACCGTAGCGTCTTTTACGCCTGTTTCATCATAATAGGACATAACTGAATTTACCTCAAAAGGCATGTCTGCTCTTGCAACTTCTTTAAAGTCTGCATAACTTATATTGAGTTCGTTGCGGCTGTTTAAATCCTCTACGGTAATTTTTTCTAGTTTGGAGGAATTTCTACCGACCCAAAATCTAATTTTTAAATTGTCTAACAATTGTGAGAGTACCTTATAATTATCTAGTTTGTCTACTAGTGCAGTACCACCTTCAAAAACAACAGGGTTACCTACAATAATAGATTGGAGCATTTCCAGGTTGAAGGGAAAGTTGATTTTTTGGTCTAGCTCATCAAAGGTGTATATCATGTATTGTTTTTCTAGTCTGTTGATAAAAAAGATCGAATCTTTTTTTACCAGGGCACGTGCACCTTCTATTCCAGTACCTGAGCGCATAGATATCCAAACCAAGCTATCTTTTAGCATGCGTATGTCTACAGAAAATCTTTCTCTGTCATCGGCATTTTCATATTTTACCCTGCCTCTTGCTTCAAAAAAAGTGTAATCTATTTCTTTGGCCCTGGCTTTTCGGGTAATGCTATCAGCAGTGGTACTGGTTTTCTTTTGACAAGAAGAAAATAGGCTGGCAAAAAGCAAAAAGGCCGAACCATATAAGGCCAATTTCTTTAATTGGCCTAAAAAATTGTTTGGCGTGATCATGTTTTTTTTCATTAAGTAATAATTTTCGCTAGCGATAATTAATAAGGTTTTGGATTGACATTGAAGTTACAAATTCAATGATCAATCGGCCACAACATCGCTAACAATTTTAGAGATGTATTAATTTAATTTAGCCAAGGCAGCCTTAATTGAAGATATTTTACTCTCAGCGTCGGCCTTTTTTTGTTGCTCTTTAGCAACCACCTGTTCGGGTGCATTGTTAACAAAGCGCTCATTGCTTAGCTTTTTTTCCACCGACTTTAAAAAGCCCTCTGCATATTCTAGCTCTTTCTGTAGTTTTTGCTTTTCTTCTTCAGGGTCAATTTGATCGGCTAATGGAATATAAAACTCATCTGCCTTATAAACAAAACTTGCGCAATCTTCTATGGCATTTTCTGTAAAATTTAATGCGGAAAGATTGCCTAGTTTGATGAGAACAGCTTCAAAATCTTGATAAACTTTTGGAGAAGCGGTTTTGATGTACAGTTCTAGCGGCTCGTTTTTACTGATGTTCTTTTCGCTACGGATGTTACGTACATTTACAATGGCTTCAAAAACTGCTTCGGCTTCTTTTAAGATGTTTGTATCAAAAACTGCTGGTTTGGGATATTTAGCCACAATGATGCAGTCTTTATCATCGCGCTCTTTTATTTGGTGCCAAACCTCTTCTGATATAAAAGGCATAAAAGGATGGAGAACCTTCATTAAATCCTCAAAAAAGGCAAGTGTGGCATCTAGTGTATATTTATCGATAGGCTGCTGATAGGCAGGTTTGATCATTTCTAAGTACCAAGAACAGAAGTCGTTCCATATCAATTTGTACACTGCCATTAAAGCATCTGAAATTCTGAATTTACTGTAATGGTCTTCGATTTCTGTAAGCGCTTGGTTAAAGCGTGCCTTAAACCAAGTAATGGATTCTTGATTAGTCTCAGAAGTTTCCTCTTGCTTTACTTCCCAACCTTTTACCAAGCGCAGGGCGTTCCATATTTTATTGGTAAAGTTTCTACCTTGTTCGCACAATTTTTCATCGAACAATAAATCATTACCCGCAGGCGAGGAAAACAGCATACCAGTACGAATGCCATCTGCTCCATATTTTTTTATCAATTCCAATGGATCAGGCGAGTTACCCAAAGATTTGGACATTTTACGGCGTTGTTTATCGCGAACTATACCTGTTAAGTACACATTTTTGAAAGGCTTTTCATGGCGGTATTCGTACCCGGCAATGATCATCCTAGCTACCCAGAAGAACAAGATTTCGGGCGCGGTTACCAAATCGTTGGTTGGGTAGTAATAGTTGATGTCTTCGTTATTTGGCTTGGTAATACCATCAAAAACTGATATGGGCCACAGCCAAGAAGAAGCCCAAGTGTCCAAGACATCTTCATCTTGCTTCAATTGTTCAGCTGTAATGTCTGACTGAATGGTTTTAGCAATTTCAAGTGCTTCTTCTGGGGTTTCAGCTACTACATGAGAGCCATCGGGTAAGTAATAAGCAGGTATGCGATGCCCCCACCATAATTGCCTCGAGATACACCAATCTTTTACATTTTCCATCCAGTGCCTGTAAGTATTTTTAAACTTAGGGGGCACTAATTGGATGTCGTCATTCATCACGTGCTCGTAAGCAGGTTTAGAAATTTCCTTCATCTTCAAGAACCACTGCGTAGAAATCCTTGGCTCGATTACCGCATCGGTTCTTTCAGAAAAACCTACCTTGTTGGTGAGTTCTTCTACTTTTTGCATCTGACCGAGTTCTTCCAGTGCTTTTGCCATTTTTTTGCGAACTACAAAGCGGTCTTCTCCAATAAAATGCCCAGCCGCTTCTGAAAGCGTGCCATCCTCGTTGAGTGTATCGACTACCTCCAGATTATGGCGTAACCCAATTTCGTAGTCATTAATATCGTGGGCAGGCGTAATTTTCAAGCAGCCCGTACCGAACTCCATATCCACATAATCATCGGCAATAATGGGCGCCTCGCGTTCGGCAATGGGAATGATGATCGTTTTGCCCACCAAGTGTTGGTAGCGCTCATCATTCGGATTTACACAAACTGCTGTATCGCCCAAGATGGTTTCTGGTCGCGTAGTGGCAATGGTCAAAGTTTCCTTACTGTCTTTGATTTTGTAGTCTACATAGTACAATTTAGACTGTACTTCTTTGTAAATAACTTCTTCGTCTGAAAGGGCGGTTTTACCTTGGGGATCCCAGTTTACCATACGCGCACCTCGATAGATGTAGCCCTTGCCATATAAATCCACAAATACTTTGATCACCGCTTTGCTCAATTCTTCTTCCATGGTAAAGCGGGTACGGTCCCAGTCACAAGAAGCCCCTAGTTTTTTGAGTTGCTCTAAGATGATACCTCCATATTTTTCTTTCCACTCCCAAGCGTGTTTCAAAAACTCCTCCCTAGAAATGTCTTTTTTATTTATGCCTTGTTCTTTGAGCAGCTTTACCACTTTGGCTTCGGTAGCAATTGAAGCGTGGTCGGTACCCGGCACCCAGCAAGCTTCTTTGCCTTGCATTCTGGCCCTTCTGATGAGTACATCTTGAATGGTATTGTTCAACATGTGCCCCATATGCAGCACGCCCGTAACATTGGGCGGGGGAATGACAATGGTGTAAGGCTCTTTGTCTGGATTAGGTTTCGAGGCAAAGAACTTTTGCTTCATCCAGTAGTCGTACCATTTGTCTTCAACTGCTAGCGGGTTATAGGTTTTCTCCATTTCTTCTTGCTGTTTCTTTCTATGATGTGGCAAAAATAAGCAGCATTTATGAATTCCATACCCAGCCCATGAATTAATTTGCAGTCTGCAAGACGTGGGCTAATTTATAGGCTTGGTTGGGTAGTGGTTAATTTCCGTTTTATTTACCAAGGCTAAATTGTGCAACATACCAAGTTTTATGAAGTTGACTATGAAAATCAACCATAACTAATCATGCCTTACGCGTTTGTTAACCTCTATATCCACACAGTCTTTTCAACGAAAAATAGAGAACTACTTATTACTCATATGCTCAAAAGGCAGATTTATGGAATGATGGTCAAAGAACTAGGAAAAATGGATTGTAAGATAATCGCAATCAATGGGATGCCAGACCATGTGCATTTATTGTTTAAATTAAAAGCTGCTCAAAATTTAGCTAAGATAATTAAGCAAGTAAAAGGGGCTAGTTCTCGACAAATTGATGAACTTGGTATAATCGAAAATTTTGAATGGCAAGTGGATTATGGGGCTTTTTCCGTAAGTAAATCATTAGTTGAGAAAACGAAACTATATATTGATAATCAAGAAAGACATCATAGTAACATGGGTTTTGATGAGGAGTACAAGCGGTTACTTAGCTTGAATGGTTTTTAATGCACCAAGCCCATGACTTTCAGTCCGAGACCTAATTTATGGGCTTGGTTAGTGAAAATACAGCAACCTATTTCACATAAAATAAGTAAAAAATAAATGTGCCAACATTTAAATTTATGGGATTCGCTGATTTCGGACATAATAGCTTTAAACAGAATAGGGCTTTGAGGCAGGACAAAGAACCTTTTCAACGAATGAAAGAAAACTATTTTATAGCTCCGCAGCCGGTCACAATTAAATCAGCTCCTCCTCAAAAAGTAGAAGAAATCACAAAGCGCTATTTAAAATTAAAGAGAAGGGAGAAGCTAATTAGAGCTTTCCTTTTTATACTATCCACGCTACTCGTTGGATGGTTGTTTTTTACTATTTTATTTTCCCATCCCACGATTTAAATCGTGGGCTAAGCCAAAAAATGTCTAAACGAACCCATCCCTTTCATTCCTAGCATGAATGTACTTTACAGCCTTCTCGTAACTCTCGGTTAGTTCTCTAAATTTCTTTACAGAACCGCCTCGGTCGGGGTGGTATTCTTTGCTTAACTTGCGGTACCAATATTTTACATCGGAAATTTCCGCACTCCAATCCAAGCCAAAAATCTGCAAATAACTGGGGGCTTTTTTAAATCTATCTACTTGCGCTTTGCGTTCTTCGGTACAAAAAATCTGGCCACGGGCCTTGGTTTCACCCTTATTGTCGAGCTCTCGTTTGTTAAGCTTAAAGGTTGGCGTACTGGGTTCTGGCTTAAATTTTTCGTGGTAGCGCACCCCATAAACCTCTATTTCTGCACTAGACTTCTTTTTAATCTGATATTTGCAAGCTCCGTATTTTTCAAATACGAACTCTAAGCGAGAAGTCTCTGAGAAATCCATATCAGCGCCTTTGGCAGCGGCTTTTTCAATGGTTTGTTCTAAATATTCCTCTAAAGCAAACTGGAAACTACGGCAAGTAGCCCTTCTATTTTGTAGTTGTTCCAAAACCATTTTTTCTGCTTCTTGGTAGTCATTAGCAGTACCGAATAAATGAGGTCTTCTTTTGTGATCGTGGGCAATCACCCAAAAAACCTTTTCATCGGGCGTTTCACAAGCAGCTACAAAGGTGTGGTGCTCTAACCCTATACCATCAGCATTTACTATTCTTTCTTCAAAAGTGTCTTTTTCAGACTCTCTGTTGTCCTCAAAAATAGTATTTCTTTTATCCATAATGCAAAATTAGAAAATCGCTAGGTAAGATATAAGTGTCTCTCACATTTAATCTATAGTTTTATCAGAAGGTTTTTGCAGATGCCCAAAAGCAAGGATGGCCGGAAAACAAAAACAATAATTTCTATATTTGATGTATGTACATCAACTAACTTAAAAATTTAACTGAACATGAGTCGAATAAAATTACTACTAACCTTAATTACTTTTTTAATCATCGGCTTGCAATCTATGGCTCAGGACTCTCCTTTAGTAAGATACCCTGCGCTCAGTCCGGATGGAAGCCAAATAGCTTTCAGTTTTCAAGGTGATATCTGGACCGCCAATGTAGACGGTAGCAACCCAAAAAGATTGACCATACACGAAGCTTATGAGGGAGCGCCTTTATGGAGCCCCGATGGCAGTAAAATTGCCTTTAGTAGCGACCGCTACGGTAATGACGATATTTTTGTGATGAACGCAGAAGGAGGCAGACCTATGCGCTTAACTTACCATTCTAGTAGCGATCAGCCTACTGCTTGGGATGGCAATGAAGCCATTATTTTCGAGACGCGCAGAAACTTTGTACAGGTAGAAAGAGAAAGAGAAATCCATAGAGTCGAGGTAACCGGTGGCACGCCTTTTAGAATGCTAGATGCCGTAGGTTTTCATGCAGTGCCTTCTCCTAATGGCAACTTAATAGCTTTTGTGAGAGGTTCATGCAGAGTGGCAAGAGAAGCGTACAAAGGCCCGGCCAACAGAGATATTTGGATTTATAATACTGGAAACTCCAGTTTCAATCAACTCACTACTTTTGAAGGGCAAGATATCCAAGCCGATTGGGGAGATGATAACACATTATATATTTTAAGTGCATCAAACGGGAAATACAATATTTACAGCCAAGCAGTAGATGCAGAGGGAAAAGCTTCTGGAAGTATGTCTGCACTTACTTCTTTTACTGAGGATGGTATCAGAAATTTTGATGTGAGCGCAGATGGTAAAACCATTGTTTTTGAACGCCAAGACGCCGTTTTTTCTATGCCCACAAGTGGTGGAGATGCCAGCCAGATCAACATAAAAATCGGTACAGATTACCGTTTTGATCCAGTGGAGCACAAAACCTTTTCGAGAGGAGTAACGGAATATACCATTTCGCCTAACGAAGACTTGTATGCCCTTGTGGTGAGAGGAGAGATTTTTATCGGCGAAAATGACAAAGAAAAGAAGCGCACCATTAACGTAGCTTCAAGTCCTTACCGCGAGCAAGATGTGGCTTGGTTGAATGACTCTACGCTGTTGTTCACATCAGATAAAGAGGGACAATTTGATTTGTATATGGTCAAATCTAGCGATCCCGACGAAACCAATATCTTTAAAAGCCTAAAGCATGAAGTAAAGCGCATCACCAATACTGAAGACGACGAAAGCAATTTGGTGGTTTCTCCTGATGGAAAAAAACTGGCCTATCGCGTAGGTAGAGGCACTCTAATTACTGCTAACATAGATGCCAACGGAAATTTAAGTGGGCAAAATACCTTGCAAGATGGCTGGGCAAGCCCCTCGGGCGTGGCTTGGAGCCCAGATTCTAAATGGCTCGCTTATTCTCTAGACGACCTTAATTTTAACGAAGAGGTTTACATACATGCCGCTGATGGTAGCAAAGCACCTGTAAATGTGAGTATGCACCCTAAAAGCGATGGCGACCCTTTTTGGAGTGCAGATGGCTCTAAACTAGGCTTTATTTCGGCACGAAACAATGGCGATAACGATGTGTGGTTTGCCTGGCTTAAAAAAGAAGATTGGGAAAAAACCATGCAAGACTGGGAAGAAGACGATGATGATGAGCCGGAGGAAAAAAATAAAGACGAAAAAGAAGAAGATGGAACAGCACCTATCGAAATAGACTTTGAAGATATCCATTATCGCTTGGAGCAAGTAACCTCTCTGCCAGGCAATGAGGCCAATTTGGTTATCTCAAAGGATGGAGAGTATTTCTACTTTGTGAACAACCGTAGCGGTAGGCAATCATTTGATGCAGATTCAGACTTGCACAAAATAAAGTGGGATGGTTCAGAATTGAAGGCTTTAACCTCTGGTGGTGCGAACCCTTATGCCTTAAGCTTAGGCAGTAGCGGAAAAACACTCTATGCCATTAAATCGGGCGGAAGCTTTACCACTTTTGATGCAGAAAGTGGCAAACAAGAAGGCCGCTCTTTTACCGCGAAAACTACCCTGAATTATGACCAAGAGCGCGAGCAAATTTTTGAAGAGGCTTGGAGGACCCTAGGCGCAGGATTCTACGACCCCGATTTTCACGGTCGCGATTGGCAAGCACTCAAAGATAAGTATAAGACCTGGGCCTTAAAGGCTTCTACCCATAGAGATTTTAGAGAAATGTTCAATACAATGCTCGGGCAGCTTAATGCCAGCCATATGGGTATGTACGGCTCAGACAGGGCCGAAACCCAAAGAGAAAGAACAGGGCTGTTGGGTATAGAAATCGGCAAGGCCAACAACGGCATAGCGGTTAAAAGGGTAATCCCTGAAACGCCTGCCGATAGAACGGCGAGCAAGCTGAATGTAGGCGATGTGATTACCCAAGTAAACGGTACGCCCGTTTCAGCTACAGAAAACTTTTATGCACCATTTGTCAATACAGCATCAGAAAAAGTACTGCTGTCTATCATCGATGCCAATGGCGCTACCAAGGAGGTCGTGATCAGACCTGCTTCTTCGATCAGAACTGAATTGTATGAGGAGTGGGTAGATGATAGAAAGCAACTGACAGCCGAGTATTCTGGCGGAAAATTGGGTTACATACACATTAGAGGGATGAACTGGACCAGCTTTGAACAGTTTGAGCGAGAACTTATGGCAGCAGGATTGGGTAAGGAGGGGATTGTGATCGATGTGCGCTTTAACGGCGGTGGTTGGACTACCGATTACCTCATGGCCGTTTTGAATGTAAAGCAGCATGCTTATACCATACCAAGAGGTGCCGCAGAAAATTTAGAGGCCTCACACCTTGAATTTAAAGAATACTATCCGTTTGGAGAAAGATTGCCATTGGCAGCCTGGACCAAGCATTCCATTGCTTTGTGCAACCAAAATAGCTACTCCAATGCAGAAATATTTTCGCATGCCTACAAGCATTTAGATATAGGTAAATTGGTGGGGACCCCTACTTTTGGAGCAGTGATTTCTACCGGAGGAAAAGGTTTGATAGATGGCTCTTACGTACGCTTGCCTTTTAGGGCTTGGTACGTACACGCCACCGAAAAAAGTATGGAAAACATACCTGCTACGCCAGACATTATTGTGGAGAATGCGCCCGATAGCAAAGCCAACAATGTAGATGAACAGCTTAAAAAGGCAGTAGATACGCTTTTAGAAGATATTGACTAAAAATTAAGTTAGCCAGATAAAAAAAGACCCCACTCAACATTTGCCGAGTGGGGTTTTGTCATATATTGGTTAACTTCTGGTCTTCAAACTCAAGTTGCACTCAAAATTGAAAAGAGTACAATAAACAAAAACATTGCGGCATAAAGCCATACAAGCAAATTTATCTTCATTTTATAGTTTTAGGTTAGTT
>CAKZMZ010000046.1 GCA_937129345.1 uncultured Thalassovita sp.
TGTAATGTTCTAACAGATTATTGAAAGTGTCATTGATTTTTAAGATCTCGGGCGAAGAGCCTTGAATCCTGATCTCATTACCCCTAGAAATTATTTTACTTTTCGGGAAAGCATTTGCTATTTCTTTAATGTTGGCGTTCTCCACCCCCAAAAAGTCTACCAGCGACACGTTTTCTAGTTTAATTACCTTTTCTACCAAATGATTTTTTTTAAGTTAAAATTATAAGAGTAAATTGTGAGAATTTACTCTATAAAAAGTTCTAATATTTAGAGATTTGTAAATTCTAAGCTACACAATTTTTTTAAAATAGTATTGATTTTATAAAAACAAAACATCAACGTTTTGCAAATTCATTCCGAAAACCTCAATTTTTTCATAACATTATTTTTTGCCCAATATAAAATATAGGCCTCCTACTGCAGGAATGAGTATATTGAGTACCCAAAGTAATAATGTAGAACTGATAATTATCGCTGGTGCTAGCCCAACCTTAGTAAAAAATAGCAGGGCCGAAAATTCTCTTATCCCCAAGTCGCTTAAGAAACTGAAACGCGGTATGGCCGATTTTAAAAGCAGCATCAAAGAAATACCTGTAAAAAAATCAAGAATACCGATCTGTACTTGCAAGGCTTGTAAAATCAGAAAATATTGTATCAAAATAATAACATACCTGCAAAAGGACAGAAGAAAAATAAAAAACTTGTCTTTAGTATTATAAGAAGCAAGTGTGCTTATAAATTGGCGTAAAAATTTAATTTTTAATAAATAATGTATGTGGAAAACAAAATAGACCAATACGGCAAAAAGTCCGAAAAGTAAAAACCACAAAACTTGAAATACTTCTCCAAGCTGAAACTCCAAGAATAAAATTAAGCCTGCGCCACCTGCTGTGTAGGTAATCAAGTTCTGATAGATGCCTCCGGCCAAGGTAATACCAATCAGAGACTTTAAGTGCTTTTTCTCTATAAACAGAGCCCTACCTAAGTAATCGCCAAGGCCCCCAACTGTAATAAATGAAAGCGAAATACCTGAAATTACTGCTGTAACTGCTTTTAATAAAGATACTTTTTTTATTGGTTTTAAAAGGCTTTTCCATTTAACCCCTTCTAGCATCCAATTTAAAACCATAAGTAATACTAGCGGCACAAGGTACAGATGGTTATAAAAAATAGCCTCCCACGCCTTTGCAAAGGCTTCGTTAAATCCTTTTTGCTCGTAAACCACATAACCAATGTAACTTAAAGCACCAAACAAGAACAGTACTTTTAGTACGGTAAACACCCCTTTGGTTCGGTATATTTCATTAACTTTGGATAAACTGAAAACGGATTTCATGCCTCAAAAAGCGATTCAAGAGAAGATAATATTGGGAGTAGACCCCGGCACAAATGTAATGGGTTACGGCTTAATTATGATAAAAAAAAACCAACCGAGCCTTCTACAATTTGGGGTAATCCATTTGGCCAGGTACTCAGAGCATGCGCTCAAGCTCAAAAAAATATTCGAGAAAATTACCCAACTTATTAAAGAATACCACCCTGATGAAATGGCCTTGGAAGCACCTTTTTATGGCAAAAACGTACAGTCTATGCTTAAGTTGGGCAGAGCGCAGGGAGTGGCCATGTCTGCTGCGCTTGCGCTTGAAGTACCCATTGTTGAATATGCTCCCAAAAAGGTTAAGCAATCAGTAACAGGCAATGGCAATGCAACTAAAGAACAGGTGGCCGCTATGCTCATGAATATTTTAGCCTTTAAAGCAGAAGAAGATAACTTACTCGATGCTACAGATGCCTTGGGAGTAGCTCTTTGTCATTTTTACCAAAAAGGCAATAACCAAAGAAAAAGCAAATCTTGGAAAGCCTTTTTAAATGAAAACCCTAATAGAATAAAGAAATAAAAAAAGACCTGCAGAAAACTGCAGGCCAAAAAAAATTAATCCCAGTAAAAACATTTAAAAGTCTTACCGACTTTTCATTCCCATCTTAATACTGGACAGTTAAAAAAATCAAAGTAATTATTTTACCATACGGTAAATTCAGTATTGAGAAGTACTAAGCCCACAAGTAGCAATGCGCCCAATACTATCATTCCTGAAATTAAGGTATCGTATTTTTTAGGTAAAGCTGGTTCTATACCAAACTCTTTGCTCTTTTTCTCTTTTAATTGGGTATTTTGTGCCATAATTATAGATTTTATTGAGTATAATTTTTTATTAGATTTATGTTTTTACTTTTTGAAACTGCGCTTCTAGAAAATTTATTACATGTCTAGAGTTTATTTTTATCCAAAGTTATTTACTCTATTTGCCCTTTATTCAATCAAAGCTGTTAATCAAGCTTAACAATAACATTTGTTTGAGTATCAGATGCGCAAAAACTTACATCTGTAAGAAAAAAGCGTAAAACGACGCTATATCTTGTTCAAATAATTGAGTTAAATAAGGTTTGAATGCAAGTTGTTTAGTTTAAAAAATTCAGTTCTATAAAAATCGGGTGTTAGTGTGGTGTTTCATCTATCAAACGCCTACTCTTCTCTTTATTGTTGGGCAATAAAAATATTTATAGGTGTAATTTGAACTCGTGCCTTGGAAGTGAATATTTTAAAAAGACTAGTAAATCTGAAATCACAAAATAATCAATATAAGCTATTTTAGGTTGTGCACCTACTAATAATGGCTGAAAAACCAGCGCGATTATAAATCTATAAGCAAAAAAAATCCCCAGCTTGCACTGGGGAGGGTGTTTGTTCTATGGAGTTGTTATTGAATGATATCAAGCTTTTTCTGCAACAACAGACATCTCTGCTTCATCTTCTTTTTCTTCTTTGCTTTTCTCTTTAAGTTTTGAAATAATAAAAGGTAGAGCGCCGCAAGACAACAGAATAAATCCAAGTGCATATAAATTTAATGGAGAAGTAAAAAACAATCCACCAATAGAACACACAGATAAAATCATGATGGTAGAAAATGGAAGAGAGAAAGCCAATATTGCCAAAGCAAAATCTCGGTCAAAGGTATGTCCGTCTTTAGGGAGGTTGTCTTTCTCTAGCGTACTTACTGAAGAGATATGCGCAAAAGGCCAAAAACTAGCAGAACTTTGAGGAAATGCCACAGCCAATAGCAGCACTGCCACCGGAGTTGTTTCTGGCAAAACCAAAATTAATGTGGCACTTACAACAAATGCTATCCCTGAGCGCCATACCAATAAACCCAATATGGTTTTAAGTTGGCCCTTTTGTACCCTCACTGCCAAGCCGATAAAAAGTAAGATCAGGGGCGTCATCATGGCGCTTAGCCTACCTGCAGCATTTTGTAAAAAATATGGCAAAGAATCTAGATTTAAGCCTAAACTAAGTAAAACCAAAGCAGTAATGATTACCATATTTACAGGCTCCTTTACAAGCGAAAGTGCCAAAGATTTTAATTTCTCATTTTTAGATACCGATACTTTACCGGGTTGCCTTTTATAAAACCAACTCATGGCAAGCATGTAAAGAATAATGAGTACAAAAATCTTATTGCCCACATCTGCTAAAGCCGCCCATGCAAACATATCCTCTCCTAGATACTCTAATACATAAGGGAAACAAGAAAGCCCCGGTGCCAATGAAGGCAATAGCATGGTAAGTGTTCTATTTGTGGCCGACTCTTTCTCTATACCAAAAACCGGTAGCATGTATTTGGTGGAAATCACCATAATAAAATTGAAGAGCAAGGCTAGTATTGGCAAATAGAGCAAGTTTAGCTCTATCTTAATATTGAGCAAGGCTACAAAAATCATTGATGGCAATGCTACACTGAGAATAAGAAGTTTGATGCCTCCTACTTGTTCTTTAGCTGGTAATTTTTTTCTTAGGAGGTAACCAAGCCCAATCAAAAATAAAAAGGCAATAGTTTTTTGAAGCGCTAAATTCATATTAGGGGATTTTGTGAAAAAAAAGTGCAGGGACAGCATATCCCTGCCTTTCGGTGCTAGTTTTTTAAAGTGCCTTTGAGTTATCCAATAGTATTTTCAAATGCACTAGTAAACAGTTTCATATCTTCTATTGTGCCCATACTTACACGACACCAATTCTGATCCCAGAACTCAAATGCCCTTACACCCACTTTTTGCTCATACATTTTATTTAAAAATGCTTTGCCCTCCATCTCTATTGGGAAAATTATAAAATTGGTTTGCGAAGGCATGTATTGAATTCCTTTAGAATCAAGCATATCAAAAGTATACTTTCTAGCTTCAGCGATCTTGGTTTTGCTCATCTCCAAAAACTCGCTGTCATCCATACTGGCAGAAGCTGCCATAATAGATGAACCTGTAATGCCCATACCGCCTCTAGTAATTTTCTGTATACCTCCTAGTGTTTCTTCTAGGCCAACTACATAACCTACACGAATGCCTGCCATGCCATGTATTTTAGAGAAAGTACGAGAAACAATCACATTTTTACCTTGTGCTACCAAGGGTGCCATACTAGCCTCAATACCGTGATCAGAGAGCTCTATGTAAGCCTCATCTACAAAAACTAGTGCCTTCTCTGATACGCGCTCAACAAATTTGTAAAGGGCCTTGTGATCGGTTACCGTACCTGTAGGATTGTTAGGATTGGTAACATATACGATTTTGGTATCTTCGTCTATGGCCGCTTCCATCTTATCTAAATCATGTTGGTAGTCTTTGGTAAGCTTAACGGGTTTCCACTCACCGCCCATAGATTTTGCTACGTTGATCAAAGACATATAGGGAGGATCGCCCGATACTACGTTACCTCCTTTTATAAAAGATACTATAGCCGTTTTTTCCAATAAGTCTGATGACCCAGGACCCATCATAATATTTTCGGCCTTTACCCCTTCTTTTTCTGCTATTTTATCGATAAGGTCTTTTAAGGGATACCAAGAATAGTAGTTGCCTTCCGGAGCTTGTTTTACAAAAGCTTCCAAGGCTTTCGGAGAGGGTCCATATGGGTTTTCATTGGCATTGAGTTTTGCCTTTAAGTCTGACCAACCTGGTACCGCTAAAGCTTTTACCTCTCTTAAGCCGTTGCCGTAATAAATATATTGGTCGTCTTCCTTAAAGGGAGTACCTAAAGCATTCATGGGCAGGGCAGCACCCAATGATAGTGCTCCACTAGCAAAAAGCCCTTTTTTTAACCATGCTCTTCTAGATAAATTTGCAGACATTTTAACTGTTTTTAATGAAAAATAAAACCAAAAAAATTTTGAGACATGCTCTGCTAAGATGTAATATATCCTCTAGCCATTGCTGACCTTACAAAGCTTAAGTCTGAATTATCGGATGGTTAAGGTATGGGAATTATAGTGATAAAGAGTAAAAATCTTGCTTTATAACTCCTCTAAAATAAAGTATAAAAAAGCCAAAACAAAAGTTGTTTGTCGTGTTAAAATGGCCTTGTATAGCCAAATAAGCACATTTTAATGTAATACAGCTAAGTAAAAGGTGTATTTATACCGAAAACACAACTGTTCGTCTATGTAAATAAAAAGAATTTCCATTGATTTTTTTTCAAAATCAGGTATCTATTTTTACAAAAAGAGTAAATAAAATCCATTTTTTACATCATTATTGAAAAATGATTTAAATTTGATTATAGATATTTATGTTTTTTGAAGAAGCCTTAAGCTTTGCAAAAGCTTTAAAGCAACACACGCTCTCTTAGTCCATATTATATCATACAGACAAATAGTTGGCCTTTTCTTACAAGATAATACGCGTTTCAATATCGCAAAAGCAAATGATTATCGATTTTTTTAAATAATGGAGATAAATATGGCTTATTGAGATATTAATCCCATACATCCATCGACAAATAGCAAATTTTACGAACTAAGCAATGGTATTTACTGAGTTTAAATAGCCGACTTTTCATTAAAAAAGGGTCAAATTACTATTCTTGGGAAACTTTTTTGTCAAAAAAATGCGTATGAATCACTATTTTCTTACGTCTTAACCTAACAAAGTGCAATATTTAAAAACGCGGTTATATCGCTTAAAAGAGTAATTCAGTCTTTCGATTTAAAATTTCATGAAAGCACCTGAGCCCATAATATTGACTGGCAAAAATGGCTAAGCACAAACATAACATAGATACTATTCCATTTTAACATAATTTTAAATAAGTCGATATTTTAACTAATTAATAGGTCGCCCAACATTACCTTTTTACTTACTAGTCTATTTTTATAAATGATATTTACCATAAATGAAATTAAGTCATATTGAGATATGATATGACAAGGGCAAACAGGCTTTTACATTAGAAATAACAAGGGTAGTCTGACGTGAATACAAGTGTAATTTTACCGCTTAAACTATTTTTAATGATGAAATTCACCAAATTCATATTTTTAGTCTGTATGCTGTATGCATCGATGACCTCTTTTGCACAGCAGCCCTTGAAGCACGAAAAAAAGGCTTTCAAAAAAAGCGATGGCACTATTTATTGGCAAGGAGACCTGCCCGTATATTTCTTTATTTCTACGAGTCCGGATGGCAAAAATCCTATAAAACTCAGTAAAGGCAATACCGATAAATATACAAATCCATATTTTTTTGATACCGAAGGCACCAATTTTATAAGAACGCGATATGCAGTTGACCCAGAAACTAAGCAACCGGTAACCCCACAATTAGAGGTGGAGTTTGAGGTAGAACGAGACAAGTTTGCACCTACCACCACTTTAGCTATGTCAGATGCACCTAAGTATGTAAATAGCGGAAAGATATTTTTCGGAAAAGGATTGAGCGCAACACTCACTTCCAAAGATTATCTTTCAGGAATAGAAAAAACCTTCTATTCTACCAACAAAGCCGCTTATGCTGAATACCAATCTGAAATCGACTTTGGAGACGAAGGCGACTATACTTTTAGTTTCTATGCAGTTGATAAAGTAGGTAATTCAGAAGAACCGGGCAGTAAAATTTTTACTGTAGATACCACCCCTCCCGCTTCACAACACAAAGTAGATGGCGACCACTTAAATGACATTCTATCCCCAAGATCTACCATTACACTCACAGGCAAGGACAATTCTTCTGGGCTAAAATACATATTTTATCAATTTGATGGCAATTCACAAGCAGTTTACAGCAAACCACTCAATATGTACAACCTTGTTGATGGAGAACACGAAATTGCGTATCAAACAGTGGATCATGTAGAAAATGAAGAAAGCATGAATACATACAAATTCTACTTAGATAAAATAGCGCCAAGGGTAAGGTCTGAGTTTTTAGGTGCGAGGTACAGCGCCGGCGGAAAGGTATTCGTCGCTGGACAAACCAAAGTAAAACTTTCTGCCCAAGACAATAAGGCCGGCGTACAAGGCATCTATTACAAAATAGATGGCGGAGACTTTAAAGAATACAGCACCCCTTTTACCTTAGACCGCGCACAAGGTTCAAGCATTGTAAGCTTTTATGCTATAGATAAAGTACAGAACAAAGGCAAAGCGACCACCAACGATGAATTGGGCAACCTTTACCTAGATTTAACAGCCCCTAAATTGAGTTACTCTTACAAAGGCGAGCAGTTTTTTGACCGCGATACCATGTTTATTACTAGTAACACCAGTGTAGTACTCAAGGCCAAAGATTACGAATCAGGCGTGGATCAAATTAAATATACTTTAAATGAGGGTAGCGAGAGAACCTACGAAAGTCCCTTTAAAATTGAAGCCGAAGGCATACAGCAATTGAGTTACAGCGCTACTGATAATGTTAAGAATAGCAAGAAAGAAGACTTTTTTGTAGTGGTAGACAACCAAGGTCCTGAAATCTTTTACCACCTTAGCATGGATGCCATAGGCTCCATGAATTTGGACGACCACGACAAACCGATTCCAGTTTTTGCTTCGCATACTTTATTGTACTTAGCAGCAACTGATGAATTGGTAGGCACAGATAAGATTTATTATTCGCTTGATGGCGGCAAAGAAGTACTGTACACCTCACCATTAAAAGCTGATGGTAAAAAAGGCCTTCGCTCATTGCAAGTAAGGGCCGTTGACAAACTAGGCAATGAGTCTAAAAGCGAGTTGATAGAAATAGTGATCCAATAAATCAGTTTTTAAAAAAAAAGAATCCCGGCCTAAAAGCCGGGATTTTTTTATTGAAAGGCTGGTATCCCTGTAATTTCATTTCCCATGATCAGCAAATGTATGTCATGTGTGCCTTCATAGGTGATCACAGACTCTAAGTTCATCATGTGCCGCATTATGGGATACTCTTGTGTAATGCCCATGCCACCCAAAATTTGCCTAGACTCCCTAGCTATTTGCAAGGCAATTTCTACGTTATTTCGCTTTGCCATAGAAATTTGGGCAGTGGTGGCCTTGCCTTGATTTTTGAGTTGACCTAAGCGCCAGTTCACTAACTGCGCCTTGGTAATCTCAGTAAGCATTTCCGTTAATTTCTTTTGCACTAGCTGAAAACCAGCAATAGGTTTTCCAAACTGCACACGCTCCAAGGCATATTTTCTTGCAGTTTCATAACAAGACATGGCAGCACCTACTGCTCCCCAAGCAATGCCATACCTTGCTGAGTCTAAACACATGAGTGGCGCACCCAAGCCATCTTTTCCTGTTAAAATATTCTCTTTGGGAATTTTCACATTATCGAAAGAAAGCTCTCCAGTAATGCTCGCCCGCAGAGACCATTTGCCATGTATCTCTGGCGCAGTAAAGCCCTCCATGCCCTTTTCCACGATTACACCTGTAATTCTACCATTTTCGTTCTTTGCCCATACCACCGCTATATCTGCCTTAGGCGAATTAGAAATCCACATCTTAGAACCATTAAGAATGTAATGATCGCCCCTATCTTTGATGTTGGTTAACATACCACTTGGATTAGAACCATGATCAGGTTCGGTTAATCCAAAACATCCTAGCATCTCGCCCGAAGCAAGTTTCGGAAGGTATTTTTTCTTTTGCTCTTCTGTACCAAACTCAAAAATAGGATACATGACCAATGAGCTTTGTACCGATACTGTAGAACGCATACCAGAATCGCCTCTTTCTATCTCTTGCATAATGAGGCCATAAGAGATGTAGTCAAGACCTCCCCCACCATATTTAGTAGGTATGGTCGGACCAAACGCACCGAGGTTGCCAAATTCTTGTACTAAATGCTGGGGGAAAACAGCTTGTTCATAGCAGTCTTCTATTATCGGAGAAATCTCCTTTTTTACAAATTGCCTTACGCTGTCCCTAATCATTAAATGTTCCTCGGTAAGCAAATCATCTAGTTGATAGAAATCTGGAGACTCGAAATCGTCCTTCGTAGACTTTCTTTTTATTTCTTCTTTTGCAAGCATGTTTATATATTTTTTTTGAATACAATTATTTCGTGTTAATTATCAGTTAAGTAATTGGTATATTTTAATCTTTCTTTCACAAAAGAGCGGTATTTTTTAGATTAAATTTAACCATTCATATATATCATTAGATTTTTTTTATATATAAGTGCTATTCTTTTGATAAATCATAATTTTGTGTTTTTGTGCTAAATACAAAAAAGTAAGAATAAATATTGCATTATACCAATAAAAACAACTGCTTTTTAAAGATAAACTAGAATTTGTTTCTTTTAATGAATTGCAAATTGTTTATTAATTTTTATATTTGGAGAGTAAACAATTTATATTTATGTACAATTCACTAAAAGTTATTCGGATTAATACCTTAGTCTTTTAAATATGAAAATGAAACTCTACTAGTTAAAATTACCAACTTACTATTTAAGAAATTGAAGTGGATATGTTTTTAACATATCCACTTTTTTCTTGCTCATGACTCAAAAGCCAATTTAGCATTATATATTTACAGCTTACTCAATGAATTGTGAAAAGGTAAATACAAATGTTGTTAAACGAGTTAGCTTCCAAAATTTTATTGGCCATACAGTGGGGACCTGATCCTGAGATATTTCAAGTTGGTCCGTTATCTATACGTTGGTATGGTTTATTGTTCGCCTCGGGCTTTTTGATCGGCCAATACATACTTACAAGAATCTTTAAGGCTGAGGGCAAACCTGAGCAAGATGTAGAGACACTTACACTTTATATGGTAATTGCCACGATTTTAGGTGCACGCCTTGGCCATTGTCTTTTTTATGACCCTGCTTACTACTTAAGCAATCCTTTAGAAATACTTAGGATTTGGAAAGGTGGACTTGCCAGCCACGGAGCCGCCTTTGGTATTTTATTCGCACTTTACCTATACGTGAATTACGATATTAAAGCCAAATACTTTTTAGGGCTTATCCCTTATTCTTTTTCTTCAAAAAAGATCAAAAGAAAAGGGCAAAGCTATTTGTGGATCGTAGATAGAATTG
>CAKZMZ010000047.1 GCA_937129345.1 uncultured Thalassovita sp.
CTTGCCTCAGGTGGTGCCTCTATCGGTGCCCTGTTTTTGGCAGGTTACATACCGGGCATTTTGGTTGGCCTATCGCTCATGGCCGTAGCTGGCTTTGTGGCATTTCGGAAAAAATATCCTACTTCAGATGCAAGTAGTTTTTCTGACGGCATAAAAAAATTATTGAATGCCCTACCGAGCTTGTTCTTGTTGGTTGTTGTTATCGGTGGTATTATAGCAGGTTTCTTTACGGCTACGGAGGCTTCAGCTATAGCCGTATTATATACGTTTATCCTAGCTTTGGCTTACAAAGAAGTTTCATTAAAAGATATCAAACTAATACTGTTAGACACGGTCTCTACCACATCCATCGTAATGCTTTTGATCGCCACTTCTATAGGTATGTCTTGGGTAATGTCTTACGAGAACATACCCCAATCTGTAAGTGCTGCACTGCTTTCTATCAGTAATAACAAGATAATTGTGCTGCTGATCATTAACATCATCTTACTCATTGTTGGCGTATTTATGGACATGACGCCTGCCGTCCTCATCTTTACACCTATTTTCCTACCTGTGGTTTCAGAGTTAGGGATTGATACCGTTCACTTCGGAATCATTATGGTGCTTAACTTGAGTATAGGCATCTGTACACCACCCGTAGGTAATGTGCTTTTTGTAGGTTGTAGCGTAGCCGATGTTAAGATAGAACAGGTCATTAAACCGTTATTGCCACTATTTATTGCAATGATCATTACCCTTATGCTGGTTACTTATATTCCAGAACTTAGCCTATGGTTACCTAGCATTTTTGATTTATGATAATTTATGAATGACCATTTTATCAGATAAATAAGATTTAACTTAGTAGTTATTGCTTATTTTTTGCTCTCAAAGTATAAAAACACCCAAACGCATTTCATCATGAAACACAATGTTTTAAAGGTTCACCCAGCAGATAATGTACTTGTTGCCTTAACAAACTTAAAAAAAGGAGAAGAGATTGATTTTGAGGGGCAGACATACATCTTGAAAGAAGACATCAAACAAAAACATAAATTTACCACAGAAGACTTAGCTGAAGGCGATATCATTACTATGTATGGCGTGCCCGTGGGCAAGGCCTCTCAAACCATCCTCCAAGGCTCAATGATCAACACCTTTAACGTAAAACATTATGCTAAGGAGTTTGGAAGCAAACAGCAGCAAAGTACTTGGTCTCCACCCGATGTAAGCCAGTTTAACAGCAGAACCTTTAACGGTTACTACCGCAGCGATGGTCAAGTGGGTACGGCCAACTATTGGTTGCTCATCCCTTTGGTATTTTGCGAAAACCGCAACATCAACGCCATTGCCGAGGTCATGTCCGAAGAATTGGGCTACCCTAAAGGAAGGGACTATAATATCAACGTAAAAAGCTTGATCGAAAAGTATGAAGCAGGTGTTTCTATAGACGATATCAGCAATGAAAACATACTGCTCAGTCCAGAGCAACAAAAAAGAAATCGAACTTTCCCGAATATAGATGGCATTAAGATGCTTACACATGAGGGTGGATGTGGTGGAACTCGAATGGATGCTGAAATGCTCTGTTCCCTTTTGGCTGGTTATGTGACCAACCCTAATGTGGCGGGCGCAACTATACTTAGCTTAGGATGCCAGAACGCCGAAGCCGAAATTTTGGAGAGGGAAATCACTAAGCGCGACCCGGACTTTGACAAGCCTGTCTTTTTGCTTGAACAACAAAAAAGTAAATCAGAGGCCGATTTAATCGCAGAAGCTGTTAAAAAAACCTTCTCTGGCATGATAGAAGCCAATAAAAATGAAAGAAAACCAGCACCCCTATCAAAACTTAAGGTTGGTTTAGAGTGCGGAGGGTCTGATGGATTCTCGGGTATTTCTGCCAACCCAGCAGTGGGGCATGCCGCAGATTTGATCGTAGCTTGTGGAGGCACCGTTATCTTATCTGAATTTCCTGAACTTTGCGGTGTAGAACAAGAGTTGAGCGACCGCTGCGAAACCGAAGCATTATCTGAGAAATTCACCTCGCTCATGACCAGCTACAACAACGCGGCCAAGGCTGTAGGCTCGGGTTTTGATGCAAACCCATCGCCAGGAAACATTAAGGATGGCTTAATTACCGATGCCATAAAATCAGCAGGTGCGGCAAAAAAAGGAGGCACTTCTCCCATTACAGATGTGCTAGACTATACAGACCCCGCAAAAAAACCAGGGCTCAATTTGCTATGCACGCCCGGCAACGATGTGGAGTCTACCACAGGTTTAGCAGGGTCAGGAGCAAATATCATTTTATTTACTACGGGCTTGGGTACACCAACCGGCAACCCAGTAGCCCCTACCATCAAAATCTCGTCAAACACGGCATTGTACCAAAGAATGAACGATGTGATAGATATTAATGCTGGTACCATAATTAGTGGTGAGGACACAATAGAGACTAAAGGAGAAGAAATTCTTGAAAAAATAATTGCCGTGGCTAGTGGGGAGTTGATGCCACATGCCGTGAGATTAGGGCAAAACGATTTTATACCTTGGAAACGTGGAGTTTCGCTATAAAAGTGGTTTGTACTTTATATGGATAAAATCATATTTAGAAGAGTAATAGAATCTGAAGTAGCTCAACTCAAAACCATTAGTGTAAGTACTTTCTCTGAAAGCTTTGGTAAGTACAATACAGGTAAAGACATGGATATGTACCTCTCCGAAAAGATGAGCAGCCAACAATTAAAAGAGGAGTTGAGCAATCCTGAATCAGAATTTTATTTTGCTGTCCATCAAGATAAAATACTTGGGTACCTCAAAATAAATATAGGTAAAGCACAGAACGAGAAACTGGGAGTCCCTTCCTTAGAAATCGAAAGAATTTACATAATACAATCGTGGCAGGGCAAAGGTCTCGGTACACGTTTGCTCGACTTTGCTGTGGGTTTGGCCAAAGAAAGAAAATTAAACAAAGTATGGTTAGGCGTTTGGGAGGAAAACAAATCAGCCATGCGCTTGTACACTAAATACGGCTTTAAAAAATTTGGTTCGCATCCGTTTTTACTTGGAGAAGACCTACAAACCGATATCTTAATGGAAAAGAATCTTTAAGATTCCATACTGAATCAAAAAACACTAAAATACTCAAAAGGAACTTTAATTTTTTGACCTATGAAACTACAGCCTCTCAACAGGACACTTATCCAAGAAGATAAAAAACCAGAAAAAATACTTCAGTTTGGCGAAGGCAATTTCTTAAGGGCCTTTGCAAATTGGTGTGTAGATACCATTAATAAAAAAGGCTTGCTCAATGCGGGAGTGGTGGTAGTACAACCCATTCCTAACGGAATGGTAAGTGTGCTAAATGAGCAAGAGGGACTGTACACTTTATACCTCAATGGCATAAAAAAAGGAGAACCTGTAAGTGAGCATCAAGTGGTTACATGTATAAATAGAGGCCTCAATCCATACACAGAATACGAAGCTTATTTAAAAACTGCGGAAAATCCAGAAATGCAGATGGTCATTTCTAATACCACTGAGGCGGGCATTGCATTTAAAGGAGAGGTGCCGGCAGATGGCGAAACCCCTGATAGCTTTCCGGGCAAACTCACGGCTTGGCTACATCACCGATTTAAGTTTTTTGCTGGTGATGAAAGCAAAGGCCCCACCATTATCCCTTGTGAGTTGATCAACCACAACGGAAAAGTCTTAGAAGATACTATTTTAAAGTACGCTGCACTTTGGCAGCTAGGCAAAGATTTTGAAAATTGGATTGAAAATGCCTGTATGTTTTGCAATACCTTGGTAGACAGAATAGTACCTGGATATCCCAAAGAAAAAGCAGCAGAACTTTGCAAGGACCTAGGCTATGAGGATAAACTACTGGTAGAAGGCGAGCAATTTCACTTGTGGGTGATTGAAGGCCCTGATGAAGTAAAAGAAAAATTTCCCGCTGATATAGCTGGTTTAAACGTGGTTTTTACAAACAATCAGGCTCCTTACAGAAGTAGGAAAGTACGGATACTAAATGGTGCCCATACCACAATGGTACCCGTCGGTTTGCTGTACGGCGTAGAAACTGTAAAAGATGTAATGGACGATGCGCTGTTGTACAATTTTATTAGGAAAACCATTTTCGATGAAATTATACCTACACTCGACCTTGACCAAAGCGAATTGGTCACTTTTGCAGAAGATGTACTAGACCGATTCAGAAACCCGTATATCAAACACATGCTTTTGAGTATTTCATTAAACTCGCACAGCAAGTACCTAACAAGAATATTCCCAAGTGTAGAGGCCTACTTCAAAAATGAAGGTAAGCTGCCTGAAAGATTGGTTTTTGGATTAGCCGCTATGATTCAGCTATTTAGAAATGTTAATGGTAAACTTGAAGGCCAATTAAAAGACAATGCCGAAGTATTAGAGCTATACCAGCAATTGAAAACTGAAACCGACTACGAAAAAATTGTAGAGCAGGTATTTGCCGTAGAAAGCATTTGGGGAGGCGAATTGGATAAACTATCTACCTTAAAGATGCAAACCGCTACTTACCTAAAGGCCATAGACGAAAAAGGTATGAAAACCTGTTTGGAAGAGCTGTTCTAAACCTCAACCGCATCGGGATCTACAGTATCGTCAATTTCGTCGATTTCTGCGCTTTTTATTCGGTCAAAGCGTCTTATCAGGTAAATTTCGTCTATACTTTTGTTCCTGATTTTGCCAAAGCAAGTTTGGTTACCGTCTAAATGTTCAACATTATTACGGTCGAGGCAGATAATAAATTGGGACCCTGAGGTATTGATCCCCGCATTACACATAGATAGCACACCTATATCGTGCATTTGCTGTATGCCGTTGAGCTCGCTTTTTATAAAGTAACCGGGCCCGCCGGTGCCATCGTTATTCGGGCAACCTGTTTTTACAAAAGTATCGTGCACATATTGAAAAAAAAGAAGCCCATCGAAGAAACCATCTTCAACGAGCTGTATAAAATTTTCAACGGTTGCGGGGGCATCCTCGGAGTAGAGTTCGGCTTCTATCTCACCTTTAGTGGTATAGAACCTAACGATTTTCAAGGTACTATAAATTTAAAGCCTATAGCGTGAACATTAATAATTTGTATATCTGGATCACCTTTAAGGTATTTTCTCAGCCTAGACATAAAAACATCCAAACTTCTACCTGCGTAATAGTCATCGTTTTGCCAAACTTCCTGTAAAATAAATTCACGCCTTATTAAATCGTTGCGGTGTCTGTAAAGAAAGTGCAACAACTCGGTTTCCCTTGCTGTCAGTTTTCTAAAATCCTCGCCCTCTCCAAAATACAATTTCTGGTAGGGCACATCCAAGGTATATTGCCCAATACTAAATCTTGCGTTGTCGTCCTCTTCTTCAGAAGGGGCCTTTGGTTTACTTTGTTGCCTTTTCATAATTACCTCTATCCTAAGGAGTAGCTCCTCCATATCGAAAGGCTTGGTAAGATAATCGTCGGCACCGATTTTAAAGGCTTTAATTTTGTCTTTAGCAAGTGTCTTTGAAGTGATGAATAGAATCGGGATGTACTCATCGAGCTTTCTTACTTCTTGGGCAAGGGTAAAGCCATCTTTGTAGGGCATCATCACATCAAAAATACAGATATCGAAACTGTAATTGTTAAATGCACTGAACCCTGCTTTTCCATTGTCGCAGTAGACTACGTCGTAGTTTCTGATATCCAAATATCGCTTAACGAGCTTAGCGATGATCCGATCATCTTCTACAAGTAGCACTTTAGCTTTTTTGTTCATGCTTATATGATTAGATATAAAACTTAGTAATCCTTCGTAGATTAGATTAATTTACAGCCTATGAAACGTAAACTTGTTAACAATATTCTAAACAACCGAATGTGTGTCAATCTATCGAAAGATATTATTGTGTTAGTTCACACTTATTAACACTTTAAACTTATCAGTAATATTTGATTTACTCAAAAAAAATCACTCAAATTTATCATGCTTATTGCAGTTAATTCTAAGATTAGAATGTTTTGCCGAATAAAACCGAACTTTTTCGATAGAGGTTTATTAGTATAATGTATGTATAGCACGGTATAGGTACATTTATTTAAAATATTTTTTGGCCAAGCTTACAACCTTAATCGTATTTGCCATTAAAATATTAAGAATAAATTTTACTGCATGCCTCTTGCTAAAAAAGCTTTAGTACTGTATGAAATGTTTATCATATTACAATTTTTTGCTTACAGTTGAATTAAATACCAAGCTTTTAAAACTAAGAAAATAAGCATTAGTCAACCTGCTGATGAAAAAACCATATAAAACCCTATTATCTTATGCAATGGTATCTCTTGTTACTTTGCTAATAGCATATGGGCTTTTTTTTATCAACCAGTTGCGCTGCGTTATGGTCAGCTACTCTAGTTTGCGCCAAGTAGAGGAGCAAATCTATGTGGATCCAGACATGGATGAAATCGAAGTGCAGCTATTATTAATGAATATTGAGCGCTCTAAAGAGCGGCTTAATTTATTTTTCGATACCACTACGGCAAACCCCACCATTATTGCAGGCCATACCAAATCTATTATGGAAAAATACGGGGCCAATATGAAAAGCCCAGGCATGAATCATATTACTATGCTGGGCACTTTTATAGTATTGGGCCCTGGTGGCCTAAACAGAGATGTGATCAGCCATGAACTGGTTCATTCAGAATTGGTAAGTAGAATTGGATGGTTCAATAGAGAGGCAGAAATTCCTACTTGGTTTGATGAGGGCTTAGCACTCATGTTAGATTACCGATACGCCAACTCTGAAACACTTTGGCTCATGCTCACTGCCAATGGAAAAAATGCCCCTCCCCTACCAGAATTGGCCAATATGCAAGACTTTATGCGCTACACAGAAGAAAGTCCTTTTCTGTCTTATGTAACCGCCTCAAGAGAAGTAAGCCGGTGGTGGAATATCGTGGGCCTCAAAGGATTTAACGAGTTTACAACACTTATAAAACAAGGGGCTTCTTTTGAAGAGGCTTACCGAGCCATAGAGAAAAAATACCAATCGCCAGATATTGGAAAATAGCCTTACCAAACAAATCAGTTCATCTGGCAAAAAATCATCCACCCCAATATTTTTATCAGAATGGATGATTCACGAAATCTCAGAATTAAATTGAGTTAACTACTTATTGCAGCAGCTCACCTTTGAGCTTTACAACCTGATTGGTACAAACATCGCTCATGTTGAGCAGTACCAAATCGGGTGCTTCTGCTACAGGTTTGCCTGCGAGCACCCTCAGGACCATGCTCATTGCCAAGGCCCCAACTGAAAAAGCACCGGGCGCTACTTGCGAGGCAGGGCAAGGTTTGCCATCTTCCATTATAGTAAAAGCTTTTGAGAGGGCTCTAATGATATCAGCATCTAGATGTTGCGCCAACTGCGCTATAAATGCCTTAAAAGTACTTACATAAGAAAGATGGCTTACTTCGCCTTGCTCAGGTATGCCAAACAAGTGCCTAAAAGAAGTTTTACTATTGGGAGGGAAATACAAGGCCCCAGCTCCCCAACCAGCAGAAACCGCACTAAAAACCGGTTTGCTCTGTACTTTGCATGCATCGTGCAAAGCTATGATGCCTTCTAAACTCAAAAAATCGATGGTATCTAAAACCATATCTACTTCTTGAACCATATCGTAGGCATTTTCTTTATCCACCCAATCATTATAGATGGTAATCTCCGCTTGTGGATTAATGCTCAACAATCTATCCCTTAGGGCAAAAACTTTGGGCTTACCTACATCAGAATAGTTATAATCTTGCCTGTTAAGATTGTGTAGTTCGATAACATCACCATCTACTAAAGTTATTTTTTCGAAACCCAATCTTATGGCAGCTTCGGCTATGCTGCTACCAATGCCACAACCGGCTATAAGTAATTTGGTTTCTCTTATTTTTTGTTGCAACTCTACATCTACATAGCCTTCATTTCTTTTGATAAATTCTTGATAATTGAACATAAGTATGTTGGTTAGTTTCAGTTTAGTAATTATTCTATTTGGGCGAGTAAGACAGTGGTAAAACCGCATTCTATACCCATATTTCTTGAAGAACAAATGTAAACTTACCTCAAGTTTATGGCAATTTGCTTTGGACTAATTAACAGTAGCACAAAGCCTAAAAATGCGGAAAAGAACCTATTTTAAAAGAGAAATGTTATCAATAAATAACTGATTATTAGTCAAATAGGGAAATTTTCGCTTTATCTGTTAAAAAAATTTAAATATAAACCATTTAATCTCATTAACGTATTTAAGACTGTGCGAAAGGAAGAAAAAATCATTGGATGTGTATTTTATTACATTTAACAAAATCGAAAAAATTTAAACTTAAACATGTTATCTCTTGATGCATGCCACTTAGTTTTTTAGCAGTAATCATATCCTGTAATTCAATTTCTAAGCCTATCAAAATCAACTACCAAATTTTTTAAATACAGCTATCAAATACTAACATTTTATCAACCAAACAACTAATGCTATGAAAACATATAAAATTTTAAAAGTAGCGCTTGTAGCTATATTAGGTGCATTTTTGCTATCTTCTTGCGCAAGCGTAAACAGTGTAACCACAGACTATGATGTAAGTACAGACTTCTCAAGATATACAACTTATAATTTTTGGGATGATGTAAAACAAGATACAGAAGAATCGCCCAAGTACGACCAATTAGACGAAAGGCGAATAAAAGAAGCAGTCGCAAGAGCATTGGAAACCAAGGGTTACCAGTATACTGATAACAATCCTGATTTATTGGCCAATGTGCGCGTTATGGTAAAAACCAGAAGAAATGCTACTACCTTTAATCCATATTGGGGATTTTGGGGATTTGGCGGTACCAACAACATTAATATAAACGAGTATGAAGAAGCCACAATAGTAGTGGACTTGGTAGATGCCGAAAGAAATGTACTTGTATGGCAAGGCTCTATTGAAAGTCCTAGCGTAAGAGACCCTGAAGAAAGAGACAGAAAAATAAAAGATGCGGTAGGTAAAATGATGCTCAAGTTCGAACACAGAGCCGGAAGAGCCAACCGTAATTCTTCAGATTAAATAATAAACTTAACAAACTAACTGAAAGCTGCGCTAAACACGCAGCTTTTTTTATTTTAGGTAAGGAGACAAAATAAATATGAATAAGTTAATTCTGCACACCTACTCAAAGCATTTACTTCTCTCTTAAATTACTTTATAGAAAGTAAACTTTTATAAAGTTGCATATCGTGTCAAAATTCAGTTTGCGACCCTATAATATCGCGACTTTTCAAGCGACTTTTCAAGCGACTTTTCAAGCGACTTTCCAAACGTTAAAACAAAGTCATCGGACAAATTTTTCCTTCTTGACAAGACATTATAAACCCTTCAATCAAATATGTTTAACTACTTACTATGATTTTAAAAATATGCAAGCCAACTTTGCAACTTAAAACTTAAATAAAGAAAACAAACTGAAACTAAAAGATGGAAAACACTTTGAGGCTGGCGGTACAAAAGTCGGGCAGGTTGAGCGAAGGTTCAATGAAACTCATAAAATCTTGCGGCATTAGTGTATCAAACGGAATAGGAAAATTAAAGGCAAAGGCAGCCAACTTCCCTGTAGAATTCTTTTTCTTAAGAGATGATGATATACCCGGTTATGTAGCAGACGGTATAGCAGATATTGGCATTGTAGGAGAAAATGTTATCGTAGAAAAGCAAAAACCTGTAGACACAGCTCATCGATTGGGGTTTTCTAAATGCAGACTATCTATAGCTATAGAGAAAGCTGCCCAATACAATGGCCCTCAAGATCTACAGGGTATGCGCATTGCCACTTCTTACCCTAACCTCTTAGGTAAATTTTTAGATGAGAACGATATAAAGGCTGAAGTACACGAAATAAGTGGTTCGGTAGAGATCGCTCCTAGCATTGGTTTAGCAAAAGCGGTTTGTGACATTGTAAGTTCGGGCAGTACACTTTTTACCAATGGTTTAAAAGAAGTTGAAACCATCTTTAATTCTGAAGCTGTGCTCATTGCCAACAAAGCGTTGAGCGAGGGCAAGAAAAAGGTGCTCGAGCAATTACTTTTCAGGATAAAATCATTGCAACAGGCAAAAAACAACAAATACATTTTACTAAATGCCCCTGAAAAAAATATAGATGCCATTATAGAGCAATTACCGGGTATGCGTAGCCCTACGGTTTTACCTCTAGCGCAAAAAGGCTGGGTCTCGGTACACTCGGTAATTAACGAA
Organism: uncultured Thalassovita sp.; assembly: GCA_937129345.1. GTDB lineage: Bacteria > Bacteroidota > Bacteroidia > Cytophagales > Flammeovirgaceae > Chondrinema. The sequence goes on from CAKZMZ010000047.1 coordinate 10,277, forward strand.
AACGATTTTTGGGCTAAAATAGAAGACCTAAAAGCCGCCGGTGCAGAAGGCATCTTGGTAGTACCGATTGAAAAAATGATCTTATAATTCCTCTCTAAAATCTAATCATTGATCAAAAAAAGTATATTAAAACCATGCAATTGATAAAATATCCAGCTAAAGATACTTGGGGCGAACTTCTACAACGGCCTGTTATGAATTTAGACGAGGTAGAAAATCGGGTGAAACCGATCATGCAAGCGGTAAAAGAACAAGGCGATGCGGCAGTAAAAGATTTTACCCAGCAATTTGATCAAGTAAAAGTAGATGATTTGCGGGTGAGTAATTACGAAATACAAAAAGCTATTGAAGCAGTACCCGAAGAGTTAAAGGCAGCCATTAGCAATGCTAGAAACAACATAGAAAAATTTCATGTAGTACAAAAAGAGCTGGTTAAAAAAGTAGAAACCATGCCTGGTGTAATGTGCTGGAGAAAAAGCGTGCCCATAGATAAAGTGGGCTTGTACATTCCGGGAGGTACGGCGCCTTTGTTTTCTTCTGTGCTCATGTTGGGCATACCCGCTAAATTGGCAGGCTGCCAAGAAATAGCTCTTTGTACACCCCCCGATAAAAATGGCAAAGTAAACCCTGCTATCTTGTTTACTGCTGATTTGGTAGGTATCAAAAACATTTACAAATGCGGTGGAGCACAAGCTATTGCTGCATTTACTTTCGGTACAGAAAGTATACCCGCTGTTGACAAAATATTTGGCCCTGGCAACCAATACGTTACGGCGGCCAAGCAAATGGCCACCAAATACGGAGTTGGCATAGATATGCCTGCAGGCCCATCTGAAGTAGCCGTTTTAGCAGATAGTTCTGCCAATCCTAAATTTGTCGCGGCAGACTTGCTATCTCAAGCCGAGCATGGTGTAGATAGCCAAGTAATTATGGTTACCAATGATGCTTTATTGGCAGAAGCCACCGAAAAAGAAGTAGAAAGGCAGGTAGGTGAATTACCACGAAGAGACATTGCCAAGCAAGCCTTAAAAAACAGTAAAATCATATTGGTAGACGCTACTGACACCGCGGTAGAATTGATCAACCAATATGCGGCAGAGCACCTCATTATAGCTATGAAAAACGCGGAAGAAATCGGTGAGAAAATTACCAATGCAGGTTCGGTATTCCTTGGCCATTATACGCCTGAGTCTGCGGGTGACTACGCCTCAGGCACCAACCATACCCTGCCTACCAATGGTTATGCAAGGGTGTACAGCGGCGTTTCTTTAGATAGTTATTTCAAGAAAATAACTTTTCAGCAAATTAGTACAGAAGGACTTAAGCAAATTGGTATAACTATAGAAAGAATGGCAGCTGCCGAACAGCTAGAAGCCCATAAAAAGGCCGTTTCCATTCGCTTAGAAGAAATCAGGAAGCGATAGTGTGCTTATATTGGCCTTGATCTGTAATGAGTATGCACTTAAAATGCACCGATAAAACATAAAAACAAAGCAAAAAGGGTTTCATGAATAAAAATACTTTTGATATCAATGTACTTGTGCGGCCGCACATCATCAACCTTAAACCCTACTCCTCTGCGCGCGACGAGTACACAGGGCGCGAGGGCATATTTTTAGATGCCAATGAAAATCCTTTCGGTTCAGTTACCCATGAACCTTTTAACCGTTATCCTGATCCTTTACAAAAGGAAGTAAAAAAACTCTTAGCAAAGCTAAAAGAAGTAAAAGCCGAACAAATTTTTTTAGGCAATGGTAGTGATGAGGCCATAGACTTGCTATTTAGAGCTTTTTGTGAACCCAAAGAAGATAAAGTACTTACCATGCCGCCCACCTATGGCATGTACCAAGTAAGTGCTGATATTAACTTGGTTAAAGTAGCGCAAGTACCACTCAATACCGATTTTTCTATCGATACCCAAGCTGTATTAGAGCAAATAGAGCAAGATGACCAAATAAAAATGTTGTTCATTTGCTCACCGAACAATCCCTCCGGAAACCAAATGGCCCAAAAGGATATTGAAAAAATCCTGCAAAGTTTCAATGGCTTGGTTGTAGTAGATGAAGCCTACATAGACTTTGCGCCAAATGCTAGCTTAACAAGTCTCTTGCCGCAATACTCTAACTTAGTGGTGCTGCAAACTTTTTCAAAAGCTTGGGGAATGGCCGCTTTGCGTATGGGAATGGCCTTTGCAAATGAGGCTATCATCCAAATCATCAATAAAATAAAGCCTCCTTACAACATCAACCAATTAACACAAAATAAAGTGATAGAGGCTTTGCAAGCAGATGCAGAAAGACAAGAAAAAGTAGCCGAAATCCTAAATCTAAGAGAAAAGCTTAAAGAAGACCTAAAGACATTGCCAATTGTCAAAAAAGTGCATCCATCTCATGCCAACTTTTTATTGGTAAAGATGGAAAACGCTCACAAAACTTATCGCGATTTGGTGGAGCAATTGGTTATAGTCAGAGACCGCTCTAAAGTTTTACTTTGCGAAGACTGCCTCAGAATAACCGTGGGCACAGAAAAGGAAAACAAAAAACTTATTGATGCGCTCAAACAACTCACTTAAATCTTAAAAGTACCTAAATCGCTTTTCTGATAGCAATATTTACATAATATATGGTATTTTTTTACCTGCATTACTTAAATTCCAAATAAAATTGTATTTTTTAAAGAATTTGCCGTAAATTTTCGCAATAGTAAATAAGGACTATATTTAATTAGCCAATTTTTTATTTTTCAATACAAGCTTATCTAATGCTTAGTATTTTGATAAATGCATTTTTTCTTTAATTCTTTTCTGATTTTACTTAGGAGAACAACATTATGAAAAAACTATTTTTTGGGCTCACCATAAGCCTACTTTTCGCCGCTGCTTTTACACAGGCACAAACCAAAGAGTTCATCTTTTTCGATGGCACTTACGAGCAGTTACAAACCCGTGCCATGAATGCCAACAAGCCCTATTTTGTATACTTTTACGCCAATTGGAGTCCATTGGCAAAGAGGATGAACGAGGAGACGTTTACCAATCAGACATTGGTAGATTACGCCCAAGAAACCTACTTAGGCTTGGCCGTAGATGGCGAGTCTATTTTAGATGGAGGCGAGGAACTAGCAGAGCGTTACAACGTTATCTACTTCCCCTCTGTACTTATTTTCACCTCAGAGGGTAAGCTCATGTCTAGACTATCGGGATTTCAGTCGGCAAGCAAATTACTAAGTAAGCTTAAGCAGTTTGAAAATGCCACAGGTGCCCCTGACATTACCGTACAAGCAGAAGAAGAATTACCGCCTGCAGTAGATGTACCGGGTGAATACCTTTTTAAAGTATCTGCAAAAACCGTTAAACGCAGAGGATATGGCGTACAAGTAGGTGCTTTTAGCAATTACCGCAATACTTTTGTAAAGCTTTTAGAATTGGAAAATGAAAAATTCCATAAAAACATCATGGTTTTTATCAAAGAAAGCGAAGACAATCAACTTCTTTACAAAATAGTATTGGGACCTTTCTCTGATAAATCACAAGCAGAAAGCTACTACAAGGCGCTGATGAATGACAACTACTACTCAGGTAGCGTTATGGTAGAGTTAGCCGAACTTTAAAAAAATTCTATAGGGGGAAAAATCCTGTTCTGCCAATCAGAACGGGATTTTCTTTTAAATTTGCCTTCGGAATAAGATTTGTAGAGATTAGTTCTACAATTATTGCTACAAGAATTTTTTAAACTTTAAGTGATGTATAAAATTATTTTTTTCGCATTCATCATTCTTAATTTCTCACTAACAACCTTAGCTCAAGATGGGCAAGAAGCACCTCCTAGCAACTTAAACGAGGCTTTTGAAGAACTCAAAGACAAATCTGCCAATTATGAGCAATACCAAGTAGTGGCCAACGCAAGGCTCGATGCTTTTTGGAAACAAATTACCGATACCTTAGCTGCCAGAGAAAATGCCTACAATAATACACTTTCTGAAATTAGGGACCTCAACAACAAAATGGAAGCAATGCAGGCTGATATGGAAAAGAAAGACCAGCAAATGGCAGACAATCAGTACCTGGTAGACCATTTAAAGGTTTTAGGCATTTCATTTAGCAAAACCGGCTACGTTTATTTCAACTTTTTTATCATTTTAGCATTGGCTGTAGTGATCGGTCTAGGGTTCAACAGATATAAGGAAAACGAAAAAATAGCTGTAGACAAAAAGAAACTCGCCGAAACTGCGGAAGCAGAACTCGAGGACTATAAGAAAAAGGCAAAAGAAAAGGAAATGAAACTGCGTAGAGAACTGCAGACCGAAATAAACAAGAATGAAGATTTGAACAAAGAAATCATACAGTTGAAAAAGAAGAAAACAACTAACTGATCAACTTAAAGCTTTTTCGTGTTAGACCCCGATGTTTATCGATTTTATGCTTTATATTCAGAAGCCTATCAACAACTTGCCTCTATAAGTGCGGTATTAGGTGGTTTGGCCTTTACAGCCGCTGCCTCACTTTTGGCTTCAGCAACGGGCACCGACTCAAAAGAAGCCCTTACATCTTCGGCAAAATACACCATTGCCACGGCACTATCTAGCGCTATTTGCATGGTCTTGGCAGCACTTATTTGGTCGCTTATGTAGGCAGACATCAACAGAGAAATTGCCAGAAACGATGTTAAAGACGCTAATTTTTATGCAGGCCTGAATGAGTATCCATCCATCATTTTCTTGTTAGGTATATTTCTGTTTTTTTCAAGTATTGGAATCAGTGGCTGGATCGCTTCTAAAAAATTGGGCATTTCTACATTGAGCATTGCCCTATTCGCCACCATTATTTTCATTATTATGGTGACGGTTTTTATAAGATAAAATTTGGATCAAATCACCCAACAAGCAAATGCGCCATCCATAAATCTTTAATCTTATAGCATGCCCTCAATTGTATTTTCCACGCTACAATAGAAATAAAACCAATTCATTTTTTGCTAAAGATAAAAGGTGAGTACTAAGTTTTATGTAAAAGCCAATGCTCATTCGCATAAGCAAATATACGTTACATATACTAAATCACCTCCCTACCTGATTTATGTCATGTTGTAAGATGTAAGGTATTTATAGCTTTGAATTCGCTAACAAGAACCATTCTTCAAACAAACAAATCAAAATTATGATACCTACCCACATTGAACACATCGGCATCGCCGTAAAAAACCTTGACGATTCCATCAATTACTATGAAAAAGTTTTAGGTCTTAAATGCTACAAAGTAGAAGAAGTAAAAGACCAAAAAGTAAAAACCGCCTTCTTTCAAGTAGGCCAAACCAAAATTGAGCTCTTAGAAAGTACCGATCCCGAAGGTCCTATCGGGAAGTTTATAGAAAAGCGAGGTGAAGGATTACATCATCTCGCTTTTGCCGTAAATGGCATCGAGGACTCACTAAAACAAGTAGAAGAAAAAGGTGTACGCTTAATAGACAAAACACCTAGAAAAGGCGCCGAAGGACTAGACATCGCCTTTTTACATCCCAAATCTACTTTTGGTACACTAACCGAATTTTGCGAAAAAAAATCCTGACCAAAAATACACCATGTTAAATAAATATACAGAAGTTGCCTAAAGTTATTTTGTTGAGCTGCAAATGGTCTATCTCCATTTTCACTTATAACCCAAAACTTTAAACAACTCCATAATCCGAAAACTGATAGGGAAAAGAAGTTTCTTTCGCATGGGATAATTACCAGTCTTGGCAGTATAGAAGGTAGGGTGGTTTTTGTATTCTTTTGAGCTTTCTAAACTAGATATACTTAGAGATTTAATTAAAAATATTTATATTGATGGAAACACGAACTGGCAACATTATGGAATCTAAACCCAATTTTAAAGATATTAGCTTTGATAAATTACTTAATCGAGCTAAGCAAAGAAATCAAGCTAACAATCAAAAATTAAATGCTTGGGATACAGCAGAAAAAATCAAAGTCCCTCCCGCCTTTTCTGAAAAAGACATCAAGGATTTTGACCATCTCAATTTTGCCGCAGGCATTCCGCCATTTTTACGTGGCCCTTACTCTACCATGTACGTAATGCGGCCTTGGACCATACGCCAATATGCAGGTTTTAGTACCGCAGAAGCATCAAATGCATTCTACAGGAGAAACTTGGCGGCAGGGCAAAAAGGCTTGTCAGTAGCGTTTGACTTGGCTACCCATCGTGGCTACGACTCAGACCACCCTCGTGTAGTGGGTGATGTGGGTAAAGCAGGTGTTGCCATAGATTCCATTTTGGATATGGAAGTACTATTCGACCAAATTCCACTTGATAAAATGTCGGTTTCTATGACCATGAACGGGGCAGTCATTCCCGTAATGGCCTTTTATATTGTTGCAGCAGAAGAGCAAGGCGTAAAAAAAGAGCAACTCAGTGGAACCATACAAAACGACATTCTCAAAGAATTTATGGTGAGGAACACGTACATTTATCCACCGCTGCCAAGCATGAAAATCATAGCTGATATTTTTGCTTACACTTCTCGCCATATGCCGCGTTTCAACTCCATCAGTATCAGTGGTTACCACATGCAAGAAGCAGGCGCCACCAATGATATTGAGCTAGCCTATACCTTGGCAGATGGTTTGGAATACATCCGTACAGGTCTAAAAGCAGGTCTAGAAATTGATCAATTTGCTCCACGGCTTTCTTTCTTCTGGGCTATTGGCATGAACCATTTTATGGAAATTGCCAAAATGCGTGCAGGTAGGCTGCTTTGGGCAAAAATCGTCAATGAATTTAAACCCAAAAGCCCTAAATCTATGGCACTGCGTACGCACTCCCAAACTTCTGGCTGGTCGCTTACTGAACAAGATGCCTTTAACAACGTAGCCAGAACCTATGTGGAAGCCATGGGTGCAGCTTTAGGCCATACGCAATCGCTGCACACCAATGCTTTAGATGAAGCCATTGCACTACCAACAGATTTCTCTGCTCGTATTGCGAGAAATACCCAAAAATTCATTCAACAAAAAACAGATATCACCAAGGTAATTGACCCTTGGGGCGGTAGTTATTACGTAGAATATTTGACCAACCAACTCGCCAACCGCGCTTGGGAATTGATCCAAGAGGTAGAAGAATTGGGTGGCATGGCCAAAGCCATTGAAAGTGGCTTACCAAAAATGCGTATTGAGGAGGCTGCTGCTCGCCGACAAGCTAGAATAGACGCAGGCAAAGATGTAATTGTCGGTGTAAATAAATATCCACCAACAGAAGAGAAAGAGTTTGAGATTTTAGAAGTAGACAATAAAGCGGTGCTTCAATCTCAAATAGAAAGATTGAAAAAGCTACGCGCCGAGCGCGATGAAAACGCCGTACAAGAAGCTTTGCAATCGCTTACAAAATGTGCAGAACTAAAAGCTGAGGGTAAAGACAATCCGAATAAAGATGAGGAAAACCTCTTGGCATTAGCAGTTGAAGCCGCCAGGAAAAGGGCCAGTTTAGGAGAGATTTCTGATGCTATGGAAAAACCATTTGGCAGGTACAAAGCAGTTATCCGCTCTATTTCTGGCGTGTATTCTAAAGAAGCTGCCAGTGATGAAAGCTTTGCCAAAGCCCGCAAACTCTCTGATGAATTTGCCGAATTAGATGGCAGACGCCCACGAATCATGGTCGCTAAAATGGGGCAAGATGGCCACGACAGAGGTGCTAAAGTAATTGCTACCAGCTTTGCCGATTTAGGTTTTGATGTGGATGTAGGACCTTTGTTCCAAACACCCGAAGAAGTAGCTAGACAAGCTGCTGAAAACGATGTGCATTTGATTGGTGCTTCATCTTTAGCTGCAGGTCATAAAACACTTATTCCTCAACTAATTGATGAATTAAAGAAAATTGGAAGGGAAGACATTGAAGTAGTAGCGGGCGGAGTAATCCCTCCAAAAGACTATGACTTCTT
>CAKZMZ010000048.1 GCA_937129345.1 uncultured Thalassovita sp.
ATTTTTTATGATAAAGATAATTGCAACATCTTTGTTGTTTTTTATAAATGTACTCTACTTTAGATTGCTCTTCGGTTTTGAGATCAAAAGTTGAATATTCAGATTGATGTAAGACCTCTATCGTATTGTCTTTGGTGCTTTTCTTAGCCTTAATTTTATAAGTCAGCTTCTGATTTTCATCGTAAAGTCCAATGGCCGTATTCTCATCATACCTAAGTTTGTCGTAATCGTTATGCCTGATGTATTTTCCATCATACAGCTGTGAGATGTTGTGTACTTCGTAGTAAGATTGATCGATCAACTCTGGCACGCGCGATACGGTTTCGTGTGCGATTTTGGTCTCGGTCTTAATTTCTTCATCAAATTCTTTGATCTCCTTTTTTAATGAAGTTAAGCTAAAAGCTAGGGTATAACCGTGTTTTCTAATTGTTTCTGCAATGATTTTTTTGAGTTCTTCTATTTGCTCAGGATCAGACCACAAGCAATGCACCATTAAAAAACAGTCCATCAAATCCACTTCTTTCCTTCCATTTAAAAATGCAGAAGTTCGCAAAAGGCGCACTATTTTTTTCCATCTTCTGTCATAAATCTCATATGGTTTGGCATTGGCCCTTTTGTTCATTTCCTCTAACTTGTGCTTAACTAATTGGAGCGTATTCACAACCTCATCGCTAAGTAAGATGTTATTTATCGCACTTTCCCAATTTTCTATTTCATTGTGAGCAACTTTGATCGTATTATCTACAGTATCGGCGTAAACATCATCTGTGCTTGTGATCATATTTATAAAATTGCCTCGTTCTCTTATCTCGGTAATCAAATACCTGATCAAAAAGCGGTCCCATAATGCCTCTAGACCCTCTCCTATGGCCGGTAATTCGTTCGATGCCGAAATGATGACTTTAATATCTACCTCTTCTTCAACTTCACCATTTCTATAGATTTTTTCATTGAGAATAGTGAGCAAGGCATTTTGTATGGAGGGCCCTGCTTTCCAGATTTCATCTAAAAAAACCACATTGGCACCGGGCATATATTGCTCTGTTAAGCGCTCATATTTATCTTCATCTTTCAGTTTTTTGATAGATACTGGCCCAAATATCTCATCGGGCGTAGAAAAACGACTCATTAAATATTCGAATGATTTGCCGTCTTTAAAGGCATATTTTAACCTGCGTGCAATTAAACTTTTTGCCACACCGGGAGGGCCCAATAAAAAAATGCTTTCTCCTGCAACTGCCGTTAAATAGGCCAGTTTTATGACTTCTTCTTTTTCGAAAATTCCTTCGCAAAGACTTTCCAACAACTTAGATGTACGCTCTCTTATTTCCATAGATAGTTATTTCCTAATAAATAAAAGGATAGAGCATTTTGTTTGAGAAGTATATAAATACTATTGTTGAGGTGTTGAGGTGTTGAGGTGTTGAGGTGTTGAGGTGTTGAGGTGTTGAGGTTTAAAATTAATTTTACGATCAGTTGGGTCAAAATTTTTAGGAATTTTACCATCGTCCCAACTCGACGACTCTGCAACTTCACGAGTTTACAACATACCGACTCTACAACTCAACATTTTCAATATCCAGTTATTCAAATTGATTTTATTCCTCAGAAAAAACAACATTGACCTTTAGCTGTAGTCGTTAACTTTGGCCTTCTCTCATAATTTAATGGCCTTGGCTACCATTAAATCGCCTTCCTTTAAAAACAATCTTTAAATTTGAGGCTGATTCTTAAAACCAAACCAATGAGAACATCTATCAACGCGCTAGTTTTTGTTACTTTTATACTATTAGCCCAATGTGGCAGTAAAGAAAATAAAACTAAAGTAGACACACCAGTGAAAAAAGCTGTAGAATTCCCAAGAGATCCCCACACCTTTGCCAACGCCGACAAGGCCATTATGAAGCACCTGAACCTAGACATCGATGTTGATTTTGATGAGAAGAAAATTTACGGTACAGCAAAGATACGTTTTGAGAACAAGGGCACTGATATCGTTATACTAGATACCAAAGACCTCAACATTAAAAGTGTTAAAATCGGCGATAGGTCGACCCAGTACACACTCCATGAAGAAATCCCTCACCTTGGGAGTGCATTAGAGGTTAGCATAGATACTTTTACGACTAGCATAACGGTAGAATACAGCACATCTGCAAATGCAGAGGCCTTACAGTGGCTAAGCCCGGCGCAAACTTCAGGCAAAAGAGCACCCTTCCTTTTTACACAGTCGCAGGCCATTTTGGCCCGAACTTGGGTGCCTTGCCAAGATAGTCCCGGCATTAGATTTACCTATGAAGCTGAAGTGAGCGTACCTAAAAATTTACTCGCATTGATGAGCGCGAGCAACCCGACTGAAAAAAAAGATAGCGGAACGTATTCTTTTAAGATGGAGCAACCTATCCCTGCCTATCTGTTCGCTTTGGTGGTGGGCGACTTAGACTATAGAGCAACCGGAGAAAGAACGGGCGTTTATGCAGAGCCCTCAGTTCTTAGCAAAGCAAGCAAAGAGCTTGAAGATATGGAGACCATGCTCAACGCTGCTGAAAAATTATACGGTACCTATCAATGGGAACGCTACGATGTGGTATTTCTGCCGCCAAGTTTTCCTTTTGGAGGCATGGAAAACCCTAGGCTAACTTTTGCGACCCCTACCATCTTGGCAGGCGATAAGTCTCTGGTTTCTTTGGTAGCGCATGAATTGGCGCATTCTTGGTCTGGCAATTTGGTAACCAATGCTACTTGGAACGATTTCTGGCTCAACGAAGGCTTTACTGTGTACTTTGAATACAGGATCATGGAAGAAGTGTACGGAAAAGATGTAGCCCAAATGCTGGGCTTGATCAGCTATTCTGATCTGCTCAAAGAACTAGAGGACTTGGACTACGGAGATGACACCAAACTTAAACTCAACCTCAATGGGCGCAATCCCGATGAGGGCGTTACGGCCATAGCCTACGAAAAAGGCTACTTTTTCTTAAAATTGATAGAGCAAACTGTGGGCAGGGATAATTTCGATATTTTCTTAAACAAATATTTCAATGAATTTGCCTACAAATCTATAGATACCGAGACGTTCTTGGCCTACCTCAATAAAAATCTTTTGGCCAATCATAACAAAGCAGACTCATTGATCAATATAGACAAGTGGGTCTACAACAACGGTTTGCCCGACAACTGCCCAAAAATAGCATCGAGCAGGTTTGAGGCAGTAAAATCTGCGGCTGATGGCTTCTTAAATAACAATGTACTTAATGGAAGTAAGGCAAGGGAGTGGATGTATCAAGAATGGGTTTATTTTTTGAGGGAAACAAGCGATAGTATTTCTTACCAGCAAATGGCAATGCTAGACAAAGACTTTAGACTCAGCTATCAAGACAATGCTGAAATAGCCTTTGAATGGCTGTTATTGGCCATAAAGCACGATTATACTCCTGCATATAATAGATTAGAGCGCTTTTTAAGCACAGTGGGGAGGAGAAAATTTATTGCACCACTCTACGAGGCTATGGCTAATAATCCTAAGCTGGCACAGAGAGCAAAGAATTTATATGAACGAAATAGGTCCTCTTACCATTATGTGGCTACCAACACCATTGACAAAATCCTTGATTTTTCGAGTCCAAATTAAATTGTTGTAAGATTACAAATACTTGAAAAAAGCGTTAGAATATATAAACAGCACAATGGGTTAAGCTGCTCTACTATCAATATTTTAACTCAATATTGGCAGTATCATCAAATTTTTGTAGTATAATACCTCAATGTATAAATATTATTGGATAAAAATACTGGAATGCAAGCAATACAATTTGTTTGGCCCAAAGCCTAGGTCGCTTTTTAAAATACTTGGGCTACTCCTCTGTTTTTTTGTCGTAAATTTAAAAGAACCGCTCCTGGCACAATTTGGTGGATTAAAACCAAAGTCGACCTTAATAGATACTTCTTACGTAAAAAGTTATAGGCATCAATTGCTGATCAGAACTTATGCCATTACCAAATACAATAAGTGGAGTTTTATTGATAATTCATCTGGAGATCAATTTAACTTTGAACCGAACAGCAACCTTAATTTGGGTTTGGGCTTCAATTATAAATGGGTGGGGTTAAATGCTGCTTTTAATTTCCCCATAATCAACAATGATGACGACAAACTAGGCGATACCCGATTCTTAGATTTACAAGCAGATTTTTATGGCCGACGTCATTTAATAAATATCATCTATCAAGATTATAAAGGATATAGGATTACAGAAAGCAACCTGATCTTACCGCAAATAAGTGTTACCGATACTTTTTTTAGCAAAAGAAGCGACATTAGCACTAGGGCCTTTGGCTTAAACGGTTTTTACAATTTTAACCAAGATAGGTTTTCTTTTCTATCCTCTTTTATTCAAAACGAATGGCAAAAGCGCAGTGCAGGTTCTTTTTTTGTAGGTGGGTATCTTTCATGGCTTCAAATGCGGTCAGACTCCTCTTTTGTGCCGAGCAGTTTAAATAATAACTTCCCACTGTTTAGAAATGTAAATACTACAGAATTTGGCAATTTAGGTGTTTCGGGTGGTTATGCATACACTTTCGTCTTTTTCAAAAACTTCTTTATTACCCTTTCGGCAGCTTTAGGTATCGGTGGGGAAATCTCAAAAGCATCAGCGGATGACCAAGAAGATTTTTTTTGGAGAGAAGCCTCTATTAATTATTCGGCTTTTACAAAAGGTGCCGTAGGATACAATAAAGACAGCTTTCATATAGGATTAAATTTTTCTTCAAATTTCAACACCTTTCACGAGCAACAACTTTCTAGAGTTATCTACCAATTTGGCAATGTTCGTTTTTACTTTGTAAAACGCTTTAATATAGATAAACCGTTTTGGAAAAATTAATTGCGAAGAATGACTTATCTACACCTGCTTGGCCTCTTCTTGCACTTTTTTTGGCTCATTCGTTTTTTTCGATTGAAAGACCCTCCTTATCCATCTCGGTAAAAACAAAGCGCCTAAACCTAAGTAAGCGTAGTAGGTGAACAACCTCCAAAAAATCGCTACGATGCCACTAAAGGCCGCCAATTTAAAAAACTCACTAAAGAATATAGGGAAAACAAACTCGGCCGTACCTGCACTACCCGGAGTTGGAGAAATTAACATCACTACCCACATAATAATTTGCCTACCAAAAACGAGGAAATGCTCCATTACATTAATATCAGAAAAAGCTGCAATCAAGCAATTGAGCATAAAGTATCTTGCTGTCCAGATAAATATGGTAGAAAGAATGGCATAAAACCAATAGCGCTTTCTTTTTTCTTGTAAAATCTCAGAGGCCAAAATCATATCGCTGCCAGTTTGCACAGCCCAACGGCGCCACCTTTTTAGCAGTCTGTTGCCCGTTGCTTTAATGAGTAACCATTTAAAAGCCCTAGGCCTGATCAACAAGCCATAGGTCATAACGGCTGTGTAAAGCCCGATCAAACACACACTGATAATAAAGGCACCTTTTACTGAAAACGGCACGCCAAATACTTCAAAATTATTTGTAGTATCGGGAAATATCTCTGCGGGAACCACTATTAAAGTTACCAATGAGGCAACCACAAAAAATAGGTTATCTAAAACCGCGGTAAGCATTACGTAAGCCAAAGATCGGCCAAACTTAATGCCTTCTTTGTTAATGATAAAAACCACTACGGCCGTACCACCCACCACAGAAGGTGTTACCGCGGAGGCAAACTCCCAAAGTATAATCACATAAACACTAGCGAGCCAATTAAGCTGCTTGTCTGTTAAGTGTCTTATCCTAAAAACATAACCTGCATCTCTAATGATCAAGACCAATACAGCAGCAGCGATCCAGCCCAAGTGCGCACCGGTAATACTATTTACTATTTGATCAAAGTCCAGTTCTTTACTTATGGCATAAATAAAATAGCTAAAAACACCAAGACCAATAAGCACTGGTAAAATAATCTTATTAGGATTTAAGGATTTTAATACTTTGGAGCTTTGGTCATCCATTATTTTCTGTTTATCGTGCGGTTGTACTTTGGTCTAAAAAATCTATATCGAGAAAAAATTCGAACTGGTATTTATGCAACATTTAAGCTAATACGAATTCTTAAATTCAACATTTTATTTTTGAACAAAAAAACAGTGTGATGTGTGCAAATGTTACGATTAAATTTTAATCTATTTCAACGAGTTTTTGTTAACTCAATGTCAATACTTAATAAATGAATCAGACTATTAATAAAATAGTTGTATGGTTAAAATAAGACGATTGGATTGATTTGATGATGCACAGTCAATACATCTGATCACCTTGGTACTTCTACTTGTTCAACCAGTCTTTTCAATACTTGTTTAGATGTTAATCCTTCTAACTCTGTTTCTGGCGTAAGTATGATCCTATGCAACAATACGGGTTCGAGCACTCTTTTTACATCATCAGGTATTACAAAGTCCCTCCCGCTGAGGATAGCAAAAGCCTTAGCACCTGCCATTATAGCTAAGGAAGCCCTCGGCGAGGCACCTAAGAAGAGCATAGGGCTGTTTCTAGTTTGCTGTACTATGGCGGCAATATAATTTACTATAGTATCTTCTATTTTTACACTGGCCACTAGGGCTTTGTATTGTTGCAAATCCTCAACAGTAATGACCGCTTCTATCTCTTCAAAAGAATCTTTGCGGCCCCTTTGGTGGTGCCCTTTTAAAATCTCAACTTCTTCCTCAAGATTGGGGTAGCCTACTTCTATTTTAAAAATAAAGCGATCCAACTGTGCCTCAGGCAATCTATACGTGCCCTCCTGCTCAACAGGATTTTGCGTAGCTACAACCAAAAATGGTGGTGGCATAAGGTATCGTGTACCGTCTACGGTCACCTGCCTTTCTTCCATTACTTCAAAGAGTGCTGCCTGGGTTTTGGCCGGTGCCCTGTTTATTTCATCTATCAATACGATGTTAGAGAAAATAGGTCCTTTTTTAAACTCAAATTTACCTTCTTTTAATTGGTAAACATTGGTGCCCAATACATCAGAAGGCATTAAATCTGGTGTAAACTGAATGCGCGAAAAGTCTGTATCAATGATTTTTGCCAGTATTTTTGCCGTAAGTGTTTTCGCTACCCCCGGTACGCCTTCAATCAACACATGCCCATCTGAGAACAAAGCAGCCAATAACAAGTCGACCATTTCTTGCTGACCTACAAGTAATTTTCCTATCTGTGCTTTTGCTTTATCTACTATGGCTTTAATACCTGTAAGGTCAGTCCTATTTTCAAATGAAGCGTCTGATGCTTCTGACATAAGAATCTAAAATAAAAATGTATAAAAAATGAAAGTGCTAAAATACCTAGTTGATAGCTACTTGCAAAAATAAATTCACCTACTTATCAAGCAAGGGTAAAACTTGGATTAAGCATTCATCAATTTGTAGGTATAATCTTCTAGTTGTTGCAGTTCTAAATCAGAGATGGGTTCTTTAGCGTTCAGGACAGCTATGAACTCTATCATTTTCTTGGTTTCATCTTCTTTTAAGTTAGACTGCCTGCAGATTTTATTTATCGTTTCTTGCTTGTCTTCTTCTTGCCTCACAAAATATTTCTTCTTTAGACCCTCTCTCAAAAACTTGATTTTTTTCCTGGCCAATTCGTGGTGCTGCCTTTGCTGATAGTGTAATTTGCCTATGGTTTCAACAAATTCTAAAGTAGCATTGGGCGGCGGAGCTACTACAGGAATTTTTCTCTGTCGCCTTTTAGATTGAAAAATGATCCATAGTGCCAACAATACCAAACTTAGGTACCAAGCCCAACGCAAGGGAACTTGCTGTAAAATAAACCTTAGTGGTGTCTGCGGTTCTTGCTTAATACCTTGTTGATAAGTATCCCAAAGTAAAGTACCATTGGGCAAATATGATAAGGCACTTGCAATGTACTTACTGCCCGACTCAGTTAGCATATGAAAATTGGTGAACATGAGTGGGTTACAGTGTAGGTAAAAATTGCCTTTGCCAAACTTGGCCATAATAAAAGTAGGTTTTTTATTATGGTTACTCGCCAACACTTTAAAGGCTGGTTTTTCTTCTTGTTGATAGAAAAAGAAAGTTATTGAAGTACGTTTAAAACCATAGCCATTTTCAGTTTTTAATGCTTTGTCAGAAAAGTTTACTGGTACTGTGCCTTCCTTATCCAACTTATCGTTCTCTTGATCTTCTGAAGCCGGCTGAAAAAAATAATCTGCTTTGGTATAGAAACCTAAGGTATCTTGCAGTGCTATCGGGAAATTATTAGAAACCAAAAAAGCATTTGCTCCACTAGCAACATGTTCTAAAAGAATCTCTAAATCTTGTTCATTGGGCGCGTAACGGTCGCCTATAAATAAAAGATGCTGGTTTTGCTCTGTAAAATAGCCATTGTTTTTTTCTTCGAAATAAGAATCGCTGATTTCTATCAAATCATTGGGATAATCATCTGCATCTAGCATTGAAAAAAGCAGGTAATTGCCATAAGGAATTTTATCGTTTTTATGGTAGGTATGGCGCCAATTAACCGGTCTGGGCTGAGCCATTTCCAAAAGAATCATTACAATAAATAGGGCAAGCAAAGCGCCTGCATATATTTTTTCTTTCTTGGTCATGAAACCTAAAATGCATTTCGGTAAATATAAAGGATTGAATCTGTTTTAAGCGAATCGAACGAGCAGTAAAACAGATTCCTGAATAAGAACTCAACTAAAAATAGTATATCAAACTGAATGCAAAATCTACCCCGATATTCTAGAAAAAATCAGGCTTGAAGCGCTTCTGTAGGTTCTTTAAAGGCTGCTTTTAAGGTATGGTAACTTACAGTAATGACCGTAACCAAAAATACAATTACTGCGGTGTTTACATATACCTTAAAATCCATCTGCATGCGGTATGGGAAAGAGCGCAACCAATTTTCCATTACGAAATACGATAAAGGCCAAGCGATCAAAACTGCCAAACCTACAAGCAATAAAAATTCTCTGAGTAACAGCCAAACCACAGACCAATTGGTGGTGCCAATGGCTTTTCTTATGGCGATTTCTTTTTTGCGCATATCAACTATAAAAGAAGATAGCCCAAACAGACCCAAACATGCCAACAATATGGATACAAAAGAAAAATATACCGAAACCCTTACCAATTTTCTTTCTTTAAAATACATTTTTTGTAGCTTATCGCTAAGAAAAAAGTACTCAAAATTTCTATTGGGCATAAATTGTGACCATACTGTTTTTAAATCTCCAAGTGCTTCGTATCTATGTTCAGGATGCACTTTAACAGCAATATACTTGGTGAAAAAAGCTTGAAATTTGCGGCTGGGCATGTCCAAAACAAAGGGCTTTATTTCGTGGTGCAAAGATTCAAAATTAAAATTATTGACAACACCAATAATTTTCTCATCACCCCCGCGTGAGCGCAATTGCTTGCCCAAAGCCATTTCAGGATGGTCATACCCTAAAAACTCAACCATTTTTTCGTTTACGATCACGCCTTTGTACTCGTCGTTTTCTGTTCTGTCAAAATCTCTTCCTGCAACAACCTTTACATCAAAAGTTTCTATAAAATCAGGCCTTACCATGATTGAAGGTACAAAAACCCAATTTTTTCGGTCTCCTGTAAAAGCAATGCTCGGTAAATAATCATGTATTCGATACCCGATACCCGGAATTTCTTCTACCCCGGTTACTTTCATTACATTGGGCAACTTTTCTAATTCGTTTTTGATGCTATCGTAACTAAATCTGGCTTGAGAGTTAGATACCGATAACATGATTACATTTTTGTGAGAAAAACCTAGGTTAGCGTTTTTAAAGTAGCTGAACTGCCCGCCTGTTACATAAGTGGTGATCAATAAAAAAATGGTGATCGTAAATTGAACAATAACCAAAATGCCTCTAAACCTCTTGCTTTTTAGACCGAGCATTATAGATCCGCCCAATACCTCTGAAGGCTGATATCTAGACAAATAATAAGCAGGATAAAGACTCGCTAAAGTACCTATTACCAATCCCGAAATTACTACGCTGTAAAATAGAATTTGGGTATCTAGTTTATTAAAGCCCAATTCGCTGCCGGCAATGTCTGAGATGGTGGGCAATAACAATTCTACAAGGATAAAAGCCAGAATAATGGCCAATAGGCTTATAAAAAGAAACTCGACCAAGAACTGTTTTACAAGATCGTATTTATCTGCGCCTATGGCTTTTCTTATGCCCACTTCTCTTGCTCTGTAAGAAGATTTTGCCGAGGAAAGATTGGTAAAGTTAATGGTAGCAACGACTAGAATAAGGATGGCGATTACGGCAAAAATGTAAACGTATTTCACGTCTGAATTGGCACTGAGCTCAAAATCCAAATCTGAATAGAGGTGTATCTCGGTAATGGGCTGCAAGAAAATATTTACATTTTCCCCATAGCTGTCAGGCGAATTTTTATTGGCTAGTTTGTTCAACAAAAACTCCAAATCTTCTGGCGATTTACCTTGTTTTAGCAAAACGTAGGTCCAACAGGGATCCCATTTCCAGTTGTTCACTAAGGTTTCTGTGTCCAACTCCATGTTGTTGAGCGTTGAAAAGGACGCGATAAAGTCAAAATCGAAATGGGAGGCGTAATCTTTTTCTGCAAAAACCCCTGTAACTGTGAGTGGGTAGCGATCTTCGTAAATAATTTTTTTACCAATAGGGTTTTCTTCGCCAAAGTATTTGATGGCTGCTTTGTGGCTCAATATTACAAAATTGGGCTTATTGAGTGCCAAAGCAGTGTCACCAATTGCCAAGGGATAATCAAAAACCTCAAAAAAAGACTCATCTGCAAAGTAGAAACCCGGTTCATTAAAGCGCAGGGTATCTCTACTAATTGCATGCGAAGGCACTTGAAAATTAAAGATACGCACAGTTGATTTTACATACTCAGGAAAAAACTTCTCCGCTGAAGGGCCGAAGGGAAAAGGCACACTTGCTGTTTTTTCAACTACACTGTTTCTTTCTACAAACTTGGTGATCCTAAAGATTTTCTCCGCATTGTCATGATGTACATCGTAGCTTAACTCATGCCTGATCAATAAGAGCAAAAGGGTAAAAAATGCAATGCCTATGGCTAAACCAAAAATATTGATAAAGGAATAAAGCTTAAACCTGTATAGGTTTCTAGTCGCTATGGTCAAATAATTCCGTATCAATTTTTAATTCGCTGGTTTTAATTGGTCACTCTTTTAAGATTTTCGGTAACGAGCTGCCCATCAAACAAGTGGATAATACGTTGGCTGTATTCTGCCGCTGTGGAGGAATGTGTTACCATAACTACACTAGTACCTTCTTCATTGAGCTCAACCAACATCTCCATCACTTCTTGGCCCCTGGCCGAGTCTAGATTGCCTGTAGGTTCATCTGCCAAAATTAAATTAGGTTTAGAAATGAGTGCACGTGCCACTGCCGCTCTTTGCTGTTGTCCGCCTGAAATTTGTTGAGGAAAATAATTGCTTTTGTGGGCTATGTGCAATCTTTCCATTAACTCTCCTACCCTTTTTTTTCTTTCAGAAGCACTTACCTTGAGGTACATTAGCGGCAGCTCGATGTTTTCATAAATGGTCAGCTCTTCGATAAGGTTAAAACTTTGAAACACAAAACCTATGTGATTTCTCCTTAAAAAAGCCCTTTTACTAGAATTAGACTGAGAGACCTTATCACCTAAAAAAATTACTTCGCCTTTGGTGGGTTTGTCCAACAGGCCCATAATATTGAGCAAAGAGGATTTTCCACAGCCCGATGGACCCATAATACTTACAAACTCACCTTGGTTTACACTCAAGTTGATGTCGTTAAGTGCTACTGTCTCTATTCCGAAATTAGAATACGTCTTCTCTACATTGATCAATTGCAGCAACATCCGCTAAGCCCTTTAATAAAAAATTATTCGCTGTTTATACAGATAACAAATTTAACAATCATTTTACAATACAAGTACCAAGCACCGCACTTTGCTGATTAACAGCATGATATATTCTTTTTCTCTGCCGGCAAAGTGTTCAAAATCGGCCAGTTAGTTCAGTCGTGAACATATTATAAAGAAATGATTTGAGTTTGCAATGAAATTTAATGCATTGTCTATAAAGTTCGCCAAAATCTTAGTTTGAGGGTTAAAAAGCAAGCAAATTTCAACTAAACCGTATGGCTTTAATTGGCTGAAACCTCGCAATAATATAAGTGGGTATCATTAGTATCAGTAGAATTAGAGCGATAAAACCCAAGTTGGTCAGTAAAATCACCGATGTGTCGAACATTACCGGAACAGCATCCATGTAATAGTTTGATGGATCTAAAGGTATCAGCTTAAATTGGTTTTGTAAAAAGCCAAAGCCCAATGCCAGCAAATTGCCCAAAACCAGGCCTTTTACAATTAAGCGCACTCCATTGTAAACAAAAATCTTTCTTATTTGCCCATTGCTGCTACCGAGTGCTTTGAGCGTTCCGATCATATTGGTGCGTTCGGTGATCATAATCAGGGTTACAGAAATTACATTAAAGCCTGCCACAAACAAAATCACTACCAAAACCACCACCACATTTCTATTGAGCATAATGAACCAATCAAAAAACTGCATGTACATTTCCGTTACTTTGCTAATGCCCAACTCCGGATCCATGGCATCCCATACATTCTCGAAAACGACATCCAATTGATCGAAGTCATCTATAAAAATCTCGAATCCGCCTACTTGGGTGCTGTCCCAATCGTTCAGGCGCTGTATAAGCCTAATATCACCGATTATAATTAGGTCGTCAAAATCTTCTATGCCTGTTTCGTAAATGCCTTTTACTGTAACCCGCCTCACCCTGGGGGGATCCTGTACAAAGTAAACCGACAGCCTATCTCCTAGCGAAAGCTGTAATCGCTTGGCTATGTTGTTGCTGACAACAATTTCTGTAGAGTAATTTTTCTTATCTAGATCAATAAAACTACCGGCTATTAGGTTTTTGTTGAATCGAGCAGAATCATAATCAGTACCTACGCCTTTCATTACGGCGCCCGATACCTCTAAATCGGTTTTTAAAATACAGGCCTTTCGACTGTAAACTTGTATATGTTCTACACCCGGTATTTCTGCTGCATTTTGGTACAAATCGAGCTGTGTACTTACCGGAATTTCCTCGTAAGAGTAGCTGTCTACCCATTTTTTTGCTTGTATATGAGATGCTAGGCTAAAAATCTTTTCTTGAATGTTGTGCTTAAAACCTGCAAAAATGGCAAAGGCCAAAATCATAACCGCAATACCAATGGCAATACTGCCCACGGCAATTCTTGCAATTAATGAAGAAAAATTTTTGCCCTTGTTCTCTCTTAACCTACTAGCTACAAAAAGTGAAAAGTCTTTGCTCAAACCCATTAGAAAGGTGCCCTTTTCATGAAAAATAAAATTGATTCAAATATAGAGTTTTCTTAACAGCATGCAGCTTGGATGGTTGTATTTTTAAGATTTAAATTCAATAAACGAAAAAGCCTGCACAGACAAAGCAGAACCGATCCTTTTAACGGATTATTAAAAAGATAAGAATCAACCAAATTTTAAATAATATGCCCCTTTTAGAGGTAACAGAGTATGGTATTTACTGCGAAAAAGGCGATTTTTTTATAGACCCATGGAAGCCTGTAAATAAAGCTTTGATCACCCATGCCCATGCTGACCATGCAAGATGGGGCTCTCAAAAATATCTAGCGCATCACGATAGTTTACCTGTACTCCGCTTGCGCTTGGGAGAAAACATTAAAGTACAAGGCATAGAGTACGGCAAAGAGTTGACTATTAATGGCATAAAGGTCACTTTTTATCCGGCAGGCCACATACTTGGCTCAGCACAAATAAAAGTGAGTGGCAACAATGAAACTTGGGTGGTTTCTGGCGATTACAAATTAGAAGATGATGGTATTTCGGCGCCTTTTGAGCCGGTAAAGTGTACGCATTTTATAACAGAATCTACCTTTGGTCTACCCGTTTACCAATGGGAAAAACAGGAAAAGATTTTTGAAGACCTTAACCAATGGTGGCAGAGCAACCAACAAGTCGGTAAAACCTCGGTGCTTTTTGCTTACTCTTTAGGCAAGGCCCAAAGACTGATCAACGGCCTCGATCCCAAACTTGGTAAAGTATTTTTGCATGGTGCTGTTTGGAATATTATTAAAGCCTGTCATGAACAATACAACTTTAAAATTCCTTTATTTCCTGTTACTCGAGAAACAGCAAAACAGGATTTCAAAAACCAATTAGTAGTAGCGCCTCCTTCTGCCTTAGGCAGCCCTTGGATGCGAAAGTTTCAGCCTTACACAACCGGCATAGCCTCAGGCTGGATGGCCGTACGCGGACAAAAAAGGCGCAGGGCTGTAGACAAAGGATTTGTAATGTCTGATCACGCCGATTGGAATGGCCTATTAAGCGCAGTAAAAGCTACAGAAGCAGAAAATATTTACGTAACCCATGGTTACACGCATATTTTTAGCAGATACTTAAGTGAACTTGGCTACAATGCGCATGTGTTAGAAACGCTTTTTGAAGGCGAAAACATAGAAGAGAAAGAAGGCTGATTTTTCGCGCTTCCATTTTCCCATTAAAGTAAGTTCCAGTCCAGAAGTATCTCATGCTTATTCAAAAAAATATTAAATTTGTGGGCTATTAACTGAAACTATCTCCTATACATCGAGCATTTTTATGAAAAGAATTTGCTATCTACTTTCAACCATATTCCTTTATATTCTTTCCTGCGATACTTCCGCTTTTGGTCAAAGTAACGAGCAATCATCGAAACAATACATCATTATTACCAATAGCTATGATCAAGAACCTGTTGAGGGCGCTTTGGTACGAGAAAAAGAGAATCCCTCAAATATGGCCATCTCTGACAAAAAAGGCAGGGTAAACATACAACGGTTCGATGCAAGCAGCCGCCTACTTATACAGCACGTGGGCTTTGAACCTTTGGTAATTTCTTTAGATAAAATTTTACAGAACAACGCACAAGTTTCTTTAGAAGAGAACATCTTAAGTCTCAACGAAATCGTACTATCGGCCAACAAGTGGGAGCAGGAAAAGAAACACATTCCTAACCAAATTGTAGGCATCCCGCCACAAGATATCTCTTTTAAAAATCCGCAAACCACTGCCGATATGCTACAGCAAACCGGGCAGGTGTTTGTACAAAAAAGCCAACAAGGAGGCGGCAGCCCCATGATCAGAGGTTTTGCTGCCAATTCTGTATTGATCGTGGTAGATGGCGTGCGCATGAACAATGCCATTTATAGAAGTGGCAACCTCCAAAATGTAATCGCACTGGACGCTAACATTTTAGAAAGTGCCGAAGTGGTTTTTGGGCCCGGTTCTGTAATGTATGGCAGTGATGCTCTGGGCGGAGTCATGGATTTCCACACTAAAAAACCGAGCTATAGCAGCAGCGGCAAAATACAAGTAAATGGCAGTGTATCTTCTAGGTTTGCTACTGCCAATAATGAGCTTACCGGCCATGCAGATGTAAACATTGCTGGTAAAAAGTGGGCCTTTTTGAGCAGCATCACCTACAGCGATTTTGATGATTTACGCAGCGGGAACAATCGACCAGATGCCCATCCAAACTTTGGTAAAAGATTGGAATATGTAGACCGAATAGATGGCGAAGATGTGGTGGTGAGCAACCCGGATGTAAATGTACAGCGCTTTTCTGGTTACGAACAGCTCAATCTAATGAACAAGTTGAGCTATAAGGTTTCCCCTGACTTAGAACTTTCTTATAACTTCCACTATTCAAGTACTTCTGATGTGCCTCGCTATGATCGCCTTATAGAGAGGAGAAACGGAAACCTAAGAAACGCAGAATGGTACTACAGCCCACAAACTTGGCAAATGCATGCTTTAAGGGCACAGGTAAATAAAGATACTAAGCTTTTTGATAGGCTCAAAAATACGCTAGCTTATCAAGATGTGGCAGAGGGCAGAAATGACCGGCGTTTTGGCAGACAACAATTGAGAGGAAGGGTAGAAAACGTAGATGTGTTCTCTTGGAACCTTGATGCAGAAAAGGACATCAAAGACAAAATAGAACTATTTTACGGTTTGGAGATCATCCATAACCAAGTCAATTCTTCGGCATTTACGACCAATATAGAAACGGGAGAAAGAGAAAAAGCCTCTACCCGCTACCCTGACGGCGGAAGCTCCATGAGTACCGCTGCGCTTTACAGTAGCGCAAAGTATCTAATGAATGATAAAACCACATTTACCGCAGGCTTGCGGTACAATCAAATATGGATCAATGCCAATTTTAACGATACTACATTTTTCCCATTTCCCTATCAACAGGCTGCGCTCAACACAGGCTCTTTAAACGGAAGCCTAGGCCTCACTCATAGACCTTCAAAAAATACCCAGCTAAACTTTAATCTTTCTACAGGATTTAGAGCGCCTAATATAGACGATATAGGGAAGGTTTTTGACTCTGAGCCGGGCATAGTAGTCGTGCCCAACCCCGATTTAAAGCCAGAAAACTCTTACAATATAGAAGGAGGCATCTCCCAAGTTTTTGCCTCTAAGCTAAAAGCAGAAGTAACCGTTTTTTACAGTTACCTAACAGATGCTTTGGTAAGAAGACCGTTTACATTTAATAGAGAGGATTCTCTGCAATACGATGGCACTTTAAGTCAGGTACAAGCCCTAACAAATACAGGCCATGCCTATGTTTGGGGGCTAAGTACAGCCATTCAATTTGAATTTAACAGAAACTTATGGTTTAGGGGAACCTTTAACTACACCGATGGCGAAGACCTAGGAGATAGAATGCCCCTTAGACATGTTGCTCCGCTTTTTGGTCAATTGGCCCTAAACTACAAAAGAGAAAAATTACGGGCCTCTATATTTAGCGATTTTAATGGGGGAATCGACTGGGAAAACCTGGCCCCCTCAGAACAGAACAAACCACATCTTTACACCGAAGATGGTGCCTTAAGCTGGATGACCCTCAATGTAAGAGCCTCCTACAGATTTTTTAATAGTCTGTACTTACAGGCTTCCATAGAAAATATTACCGATTTGCATTATAGGCCATACAGTTCAGGAATAAGTGCCCCGGGTAGAAACTTTAGATTTAGTGCTAGATATTCATTTTAATAAACAAAGTCAAAAGATATAGCCTCGGTATTTTCTATGAAGCAGATAAAAACAACTGAGGATCAACGGAATACTATGCCTATTTTCTTCTAAAAAATCAGTATTGAAAACTTTTTAAAAACATCCTCAAATCACTCAAAAGCTTTCAAAAAAAGTTGTGATCGACATTTGCTTTTTAAAAGAAAGTCAGAATTGATTTCAATTTTAAAAATTTATCATATCTAAAATTCAATTTGCTTTAAAAAGTATCCCTTTCGCAGTAAATTTTTAACAATTTATGTAAATATTCATACATTTTTATCCTAATAATCCTATTTTAAGTACTTTTTTTTATTTTTGAAGTACTTTTTTAATGCATCTTTTTAAAAATTATCAAAATCAAATAGAATGGCGAAAGCAAAACTAGAGTACATTTGGCTAGATGGTTATAAACCTACTCAGAGCCTTAGAAGCAAGACAAAAATTGTAAAAGATTTCAGCGGTAAATTGGAAGACGCTCCCATGTGGTCATTCGACGGTAGTTCTACCGAACAAGCTGAAGGTGGTTCATCTGACTGTTTGCTTAAACCAGTTGCTATTTTTCCAGATCCTGCCAGAAGAAATGGCTACTTGGTAATGACAGAAGTATTGAATGCCGATGGCACTCCTCATGAGTCAAACGGTAGAGCAACCATAGACGACGAGGACGAAGACTTTTGGTTTGGTTTCGAGCAAGAATATTTCTTGTGGAACCCTGAGACCAACCTACCTTTAGGTTTCCCTGAGAACGGATATCCAGCTCCACAGGGTCCTTATTACTGTAGTGTAGGAGCCAAAAATGCTTATGGTAGAGAAATAATAGAAGAGCACTTAGACCTTTGCCTAGATGCAGGCCTTAATGTAGAAGGCATCAACGCTGAGGTAGCTGCAGGTCAGTGGGAATTCCAAGTCTTTGCCAAAGGTGCTGAGCAAGCCGGAGATCAAATCTGGGTAGCTAGATACCTTTTAGAAAGAACTGCTGAAAAATACGGTGTAGCTATCAATTACCACTGTAAGCCTCTAGGCGATACCGACTGGAACGGTTCAGGTATGCACGCCAACTTCTCTAATTCTGTATTGAGAGAGGCGGGTAACAAAGAAACGTATGATAAAATCTGCCAAGCTTTTTCACCAGATGATAT
The DNA here is from genome assembly GCA_937129345.1 of uncultured Thalassovita sp. Taxonomy (GTDB): domain Bacteria; phylum Bacteroidota; class Bacteroidia; order Cytophagales; family Flammeovirgaceae; genus Chondrinema. The sequence continues at coordinate 18,321 of CAKZMZ010000048.1, forward strand.
TATAAAAGCACATATTGATGTTTATGGGGCCGACAACCATTTAAGGTTAACAGGACTACACGAAACACAATCTATTGATCAATTCTCTTACGGTATTTCTGATAGGGGCGCTTCAATAAGAATACCTATTGCAACCGTTGAGAACGGCTGGAAAGGTTGGTTAGAAGACCGTAGACCTAACTCTGCTGCCGATCCTTACAAAGTAGCTGCCAGGATCATTAAAACAGTAAAATCTGCGTCTTAATATCTATCATTATAATTAATAGCTGCCTGAAAAATCAGGCAGCTTTTTTTATCTCTTTATAAAATTTCCCACTATTTTTTCAGTATTTATTGCTCATTTAACATCAACTTACAGCAAACACATCTACAAATAATAGACTTACTCACTACAAAGGCGATAACCTTATTTAAAAGTAGTACTTAGGTAAATAAAAGAAACTAGAAAATCATATGTTGTATGGCCATACTCCGATTTAAGGCATTAGAACTTGTACAGAACCGCAAAAGAATAGAAGTCCATCCCCCCTCTTCAAAAATCTCCGATTATTACAGCATTAACGCATTTGGTATAAAGCAAATGAAATATACCCTTTCGCCAGATATTTTTGAAAAGGTAGATTACGCAGTACAAAAAGGAAAACCTATTGACAATAACACGGCAGATGCCATAGCTTCTGTAGTAAAGATTTGGGCATTGGAAAAGGGCGCCACTCATTACACGCATTGGTTTCAACCATTAACCGGATCTACTGCAGAAAAGCACGATGCTTTTTACGATGTAGAATCTGAACTAGAACATTTTAAAGGCAGTGCTTTGGTGCAACAAGAACCCGATGCTTCCTCTTTTCCTAGTGGCGGAATAAGAAGTACCTTTGAGGCCAGAGGTTATACAGCATGGGATCCTAGTTCGCCTATGTTCGTGCTCAATAATACACTTTGTATTCCTACAGTTTTTGTTTCTTATACAGGCGAAGCCCTTGACTATAAAGCACCCTTGCTAAAAGCGAATGAAGCGATCAACAAGGCTGCTACCAAAGTTTGCCGCTTTTTTGATAGAAACGTGAGTTCTGTACACGCTTACCTTGGCTGCGAGCAGGAATACTTTGTGCTAGATCGAGCGCTTTATACGGCAAGGCCGGATTTAGTAATGGGGAGTAGAACAGTATTTGGGCACAACCCTGCCAGAGGCCAACAGCTAGACGACCATTATTTTGGTTCTATCCCACCCCGCATTTACGATTTTATGCAGGATTTTGAAATCGAATGCCTAAAACTCGGAATTCCTGTTAGAACCCGACATAATGAAGTAGCGCCCAGCCAATTTGAAGTAGCCCCTTCTTTTGAGGAAATCAATATCGCTACGGACCATAACCAATTGATGATGGACGTAATGGAAAGGGTTTCCTTAAAGCACAATTTAAAGGTGATTTTCCATGAAAAACCTTTTGCAGGGCTTAATGGAAGTGGCAAACACAACAATTGGTCACTGATCACCAACGATGGTGTCAACCTCTTTCAACCAAGTAGTAGTGCTAGAGAAAACTTGCAATTCCTTTCTTTCTTTGTGTGTACCATTAAAGCTGTACATGAGCATGCCGGCTTATTGCGGGCCAGTGTGGCCTCAGCAGGTAACGATTACCGCTTGGGAGGACAGGAAGCGCCTCCTGCCATATTTTCTGTGTTTATAGGCAAACAACTTACCGATGTTTTGGATGAGTTAGAGCATAATGGTAACATCAAAGTAAAAAAAGGCGATAACATGTACGTAAAGTTGGGTATAGATAAAATCCCGTCTATCATACAAGATAATACAGATAGGAACCGGACCTCCCCTTTTGCCTTTACGGGGAACAAATTTGAATTTAGGGCAGTAGGTGCAGACTCCAACGTAGCAGCTCCTATGACCGTGCTCAATTTGGCCGTAGCAGATCAACTCAATAAGTTTACAAGTGCCGTTGAAAAAGAAATTGACAACGGAATGGAAAGACGTTTGGCCATTATTAAAATATTGAGGGAATACATCAAAACCTCAAAGCCTGTACGATTTGAAGGCGATGGATACTCTGAAGAATGGATAAAGGAAGCGGCTAAAAGAAATTTGCCCAATGTTAAAGATACCCCAAGAGCACTTAAAGCTTATCTCAACAAAAAATCCATTCAACTTTATAAAAAGTACCATGTGTGCTCAGAGCGTGAAATGCAAGCAAGGCATGAAATTCTGCTAGAAAACTACATTTTAAAAATCCAGATTGAAGCAAGAATAATGGGCGATTTGGCTTTGAATCATATTATTCCTACAGCAGTGGCCTATCAGAACAAACTCATTGCCAATGCCAATGGGCTAAAAGGATTGGGCATAGACAATGGCGCAGTCATTACCACTATTAAAGAAATTTCTAAGCACTTAGAAGAGGTGAAAGTTGGGGTTTATGAAATGATTGAAGAAAGAAAACGCATCAATAAGATTGAAGACGTGGAAGAAAGAGCGCTTGCATATTGCGATGACATCAAAGTAAAGTATTTTGAGCGCATACGCTATGCTGTTGACAAGCTAGAACTCTATGTGGACAGTGAAGAATGGCCTTTGCCCAAATACAGAGAATTGTTGTTTTTAAGGTAAATTAACCGAACGTATGATCCAATTTCTAAAAATCATTTTCTTTTTGTTGGGCTTTGCTTGCTACATTTTTGGCTGCCAAAGCAAGGAAGAAAAGCCAGTCAAAGAAGAAATACCCAACTACAGGGAAGACTTGCCGCCTATTGTACAAAAGTCATTGGATTTCCACGATTCAAGTGCTGTTTTCGACAAATCTGATATTGCCTGTAAAATAGTTTCTACTACAGCCAAAGACACTACCCAAAGAGTAAGAACCTTGATGTTCAATACTTCTGAAGGTACTTTTAGCATGCAACAATTAAGGGATGGTAAGGAAGAAAGTTTTCAAGTCCCGATACCCACTTCCCTTACCGATAGCACTACAATAGCCCGATCTAAGATGTACAAGAAATATTTTAGGTATATGTTGGGTGGTGCCAATGTGCTGGCAGACTCGTCTGCCCAAATCGAAAAAAACATTAAAGATACATTGTTAAATAACATTGCCTCTAAAGAAATAAGTATCCGATACGAGCCTATAAATGAAACCCCTAACTGGTATTTTATCATAAATGCCAATACGGGCGAAATGCTACAAAGCCGCTTTATATATAATGAAGGGAAAGAGAATGAACGAGGGGAATACATCAATTACGGGCCTTATATTTCTTACAAAGGCATGCAACTTACTTCAGAGCTCAACTGGCACTATTTAAACGGAGATTTCTTGGCCAAAGAAAAGATTGAGTATTGGGATTGAAATGCTG
>CAKZMZ010000049.1 GCA_937129345.1 uncultured Thalassovita sp.
CTAAAAGACCCGATGCCCCTGTACCCGAAGGAGTTGACTATGATATGTGGTTGGGCCCTGCACCCAAAGTTCCCTTTAACCCATCGCGGTTTCATGGCAGTTGGCGCTTTTTTTGGGACTATGGCGGTGGCCTCATGACAGATTGGGGCGTGCACCTCATAGATATGGCCATGTGGGCAGGCAATTTAAAAGGCGGCCCTAAAACCACCTTAGCTTATGGCGATAACCTATCTTACCCCGATAGAGCCCGTGAAGCTTACGATACCATGTCGGTAATCTATCCAAATGATGATTACATCATTCAATGGGAACATACGGCAGGTGTGCAAGTAGGCCCTTACAACCATTTGTACGGCATCACTTTTAAGGGAGATAACGGTACCATCTTCTCACACCGCGGCGGATGGGAACTCAACCCTGAGTGGGACAATGAGAAAAAGGAATTTAAAATAGAAAAAAAGGATTTTACCAAGGGAGAACAGGGGCACAGCCTACACCCTAAAGATTTTATTGCATGCATTAAAAGCAGAAAAGATCCAGTATGCACGGTGGAGACAGGTAGAGATGTGGCACTTTATGCACATATTGCCAACATAGCAGTAAGAACAGGCAATTATCAACTCAATTGGGATGATGCCAAAAACAAGTTCACCAACTCAAAAGAAGCGAATAAATACATTAAACCAGAATACAGAAAACCTTGGGCACTGCCAAAAGATGTTTAAAACCTAGCTATTGAATGTTGGATTTTTAATTTTGGAGAAAGCTGTTCATTTACAACCCTTACTAGGATTTGATATAATAAACTCATAATGAGTATTTTGAAATTAATCCTAGTAAGGAATAGTAACATTAGTAAGACCTAGCACTTACGCTAACTATCAATGTAAATTAAAATACCAGGAAGGGTTCTTGCTATCTTACTTATCATAAATGAGCAATATACTTTCAGTAATCTAGTAAACCACTAATTTTTTTAGCTTTAGTTTTCCTTCACATCACATACTTTAATTAAGTATATTTCAGAAAAAGTTGCTGCATGCTTGCTAGAAGAAATCTATTGGTCATGGCTTTATTATTTGCAGTATTCGCTTGCAAGCAAGCATCTTTTGATGAGCAGCCTTTGTACCTTTCGTTACAAAAAGCCAAAAAGCAACAAGTACTATTGGCAGAATACGCGGTAAAAAATGACTATCAAGAAGCACTTTCAGCCTACAGCTATCTTATTTCACAAGAAAACTTTTTTTTCAATTATTCAACTCCAAAAGTTCAGCCTTTTGTGCTGCTAATAAAAATAGAGCAGAATATAGAAAGCCAAGGAAAATTCTTGGCTTTGAACAAACAGGGGCAGACCGGAAAAGTTGTCTCGACAGACAGCACCTATCTAATACTGATTGAAAATACCCTTGCGAGTGATTATGAGCAGATTGTCTTATATGAATTTGCAGTGGAAAAACCCGAAGAGAAATACCAACTAAACATGCGCGATTCTCTTATTCTAGAAAAAATAGAAAGTATCCATTAATTTAAATAGCCAAATTATGCCGTTCGTCTAAGCTAAATTTTAGTTTTAAGACTTCATGGTTTAGTTTTAGGGATAATTTTTTAAAGTGTAATTAACTGATGACAGATTTTTCAAACACTGATAACGCACCTGAACTTCACGAGAAAGTACAACAGGTAATAACCGAGGTGGGTAAAGTAGTAGTAGGACAAGAATACATGGTAAACCGATTATTGGTCGGGCTTTTTACCAATGGGCATGTTTTGTTAGAGGGTGTACCAGGTTTGGCTAAAACACTCACAGTAAATACGCTTTCCAAAGTACTACAATCTGATTTCCAAAGAATACAGTTTACGCCAGACTTGCTGCCTGCCGATTTAATCGGTACAATGATTTACAATCAAAGAGACGGCAAATTTGAAGTAAAAAAAGGCCCTATTTTCTCTAACTTGATATTAGCCGATGAGATCAACCGATCACCAGCCAAAGTGCAAGCAGCCTTACTAGAGGCCATGCAAGAAAGGCAAGTTACCATTGGTGAGACTACCTTTAAGCTAGACAAACCTTTTTTGGTATTGGCCACCCAAAATCCGGTTGATCAAGAAGGAACTTACCCTTTGCCCGAAGCACAGGTAGACCGTTTCATGCTTAAGATTTTCATTTCTTACCCAAGCAAAGAGTCAGAAATGGAAGTAATGCGCCGCATGTCTAACATGTCTTTTAATGCAGACATTCAGGAGTTACTTTCCAAAGAAGATATTTTCACCATTAGAAATGCAGTAAACCAAGTGACCATTTCGGAAAGTTTGGAGAAATACATTATTGAATTGGTATTTGCTACGCGTTTCCCCAAAGACTTTGGTTTAGATGAACTCTCAGAATACATACAATTTGGTGCCTCACCAAGGGCCTCTATCAATTTAAACAGGGCCGCCAAAGCCATCGCTTTTTTAGATGGCAGGGACTATGTATTACCCGAAGACATTAAAGAAGTTGCCTATGATGTTTTAAATCACAGGATTCTTTTAAATTATGAGGCAGAAGCCGATGGCATTTCTTCTAAATACATTGTAGAAGCTATTTTGAAAAAAATTGAAATAAATCGCTGATAACTTCCATTTCAATCCCTAAATTGACTTTGGGCTTTTTTGAAAACCAATAATCTCTTGGAACATCTACCTCCAGAAACTGAGCAACTTGTTGCCTTGTACGTAGTGCCTACGCCAATTGGTAATTTAGATGACATTACCTACCGAGCGGTAAAAGTATTGCAAGAGGTCGATGCCGTTTTGGCCGAGGATACGCGTAAAACAGGAATTTTGCTCAAACACTTGGGCATTTCTAAACCCATGCAAAGCCACCACGCCTTTAATGAGCATCAAACAGTACAAAAAGTAATCAATAGATTAAAACAAGGCGAAGTACTGGCCTTGGTGTCTGATGCGGGTACGCCCGTTATTTCTGATCCAGGTTTTTTATTGGTGAGGGCTTGCAGAGAAAATAGCTTGGTAGTGCAGTGCTTGCCCGGCGCTACGGCCTTTGTGCCTGCACTGGTAAATTCAGGCTTACCAGCCGACAAGTTTGTTTTTGAAGGTTTTTTGCCGCATAAAAAAGGAAGGCAAACTCGATTGCAACAATTAGCAGAAGAAAGCAGGACAATCGTATTATATGAATCGCCACATCGATTGGTGAAATCACTCAACCAATTCTCAGAATTTTTTGGCGAAGAAAGAAAAGCATGTGTTTGCAGAGAGCTCTCTAAACTACACGAAGAAAATAAATTAGGCACTTTGCAAGAACTCATAAACTATTACGAAGGCGAGGGAAATGCCAAGGGAGAAATCGTTTTGGTGATTGAGGGCAAACTGCCCGAAAAAAAGAAAAAAAACTAATACTTCAATTTTCAAATTTACACGCATTGAAAAGAACAGAAGTAAAGGCGCTACTAGATTTAAAGGCAAAAGAATACAACCAGCCTAATTTTATTAAAAACGACCCTATTCAAATACCACATAGTTTTAGCAAATTACAAGATATTGAGATTATGGGGTTTTGGGCTGCCATGTTGGCTTGGGGGCAGCGTATTACCATCATTAATAAGTGCAGAGAATTAATAGCTTTGATGGATGGCGCCCCACATGATTTTGTGCTAAACCACCAAGAAAGCGACCTCAAGCGAATGTTACATTTTAAACACCGTACTTTCAACACCACAGACTTACTTTATTTTTTGGCTTTCTTTAAAGACTATTATTCTAAAAACCACAGCTTAGAAAATGCCTTCTCAAAATTTATCAAACCAAGCGATAAAACCGTTGAAAGTGGACTTATTGGCTTTCAGCAACTATTTTTTAGTTTAGAAGATGCTCCTGCAAGAACCCAAAAACACATTGCCACCCCTTTGAGAAAATCTGCCTGCAAGCGATTAAATATGTTTTTGAGATGGATGGTAAGAAAAGACGAGGCAGGCGTAGACTTTGGGCTATGGAATGACATCAAACCAAGCCAATTGGTTTGCCCGCTAGACGTACACGTAGAAAGGGTAGCTAAAAAGTTAAGGATTTTACGCAGAAAACAGACCGACTGGCAAGCTGCCCTAGAACTCAATAGAGTACTAAAAAGATTTGACTCTGAGGATCCTGTTAAATATGATTTTGCCCTTTTTGGTTTAGGGCTAGAAAAGTTTTAGCTCATCTTTCGAACTGATTATTGTCATTTTATTAGGTAGAATGTTTTGCTAATATGCACATTAAGCGAATACATTTTTTTATGAAGCATTATTTCTTACATAATGAGCGCAACTCAGATAAGTCCTACATAGTGGACGAACGGTCTAATCAGCATCGATTTTTTAATGATAAAATGCCTGACCTTTCTATCATTCCTTTTTACCATCCTCCCGGCATATATGCTATTTCTAAAAAGGTTATTGATATTTCGCCCTTGGCAAAGGTAGAGGAAGAAGAACACAATCTCTTAGAGGTATACTGCTAGAGAACAGGTAAAAATGGCTATTTATCGCATTTAAATGAGGTTTGCGTAAAGTTTTTAGTAAATTAAAATCTTTCTAAAAACTCTATACATTAGATTCTTATATGTTAAAATCTTTTTTATTTGGGTCGATTGATGTTAAATCTAATACGACACATCTCGCACTTTTGGCTTTGCGTATTTTTACAGGCTTGTCTATGGCTTTTGCCCACGGTTTGGGAAAGCTCCCACCATCAGAGAATTTTATAAACAATGCAAGTAATATGGGGTTTCCCATTCCTGTATTCTTTGCTTGGGCAGCGGCACTTTCAGAATTTTTAGGGGGCATTTTCTTGGCCATGGGTTTTTTAACCCGCCCATCGGCAATTTTTTTAGGTTTTACCATGATTGTTGCAGCCTTTGTACGACACGCCGATGATCCTTTTACTAGTAAGGAAAAAGCCTTGTTGTATTTGGTAATTTGTATTTTCTTAATAATAACAGGCTCAGGTAAATACGGACTTGACAAAAACTTCCAAAAAAAGCGGCCTAAGTATTACGTTTAAAATTGAGAGTAGTTTATTTTATTTCCAAACCTATAAAAGTAATGTCGTCTCTTTGTTGACTACCTTCAGTGTAATCGAGCAGCTCAGCCATTAAAGTATCTTTTAGCTCAGCCAGTGTATTTGGCGCGTTCTCTCTTAGTATTCCTTCAAGTCTTTTAGAGCCAAAGCGCTTTCTGTTTTTATCGGGAGAATCAATTAAGCCATCGGTAGTTAAGAACACCCTATCTCCTGAACTTAAGGCAACGGTTTTCTTAGTAAACGGTTTAACATTTTGCTTCTGATGCCCACCAATAGAACGGCGATTTGGCTTGAGCTTAACCAACTCTTTGTGACCATCTATATAGTAGGCTGGGCACTTGGCTCCACTGTAGTGTAAGTTTGCCCTCCCATTTTTCAACTCTTCTATACAGCACAAAGATAGATCCATACCATCTACATTAGAAGTAGACTGCTGTTTTAGAGACTCTAAGATACCTTCATTTAAATACTCTAAAATTTTATCGGTATCGTAAATATGTTTCTCTTTTATAATGCGATTTAAGAGAGAGTGCCCAATCAATGACATAAAGGCACCGGGAACGCCATGACCAGTGCAATCGACAGCAGCTATAAATCTTTTGTTCTCTACTTCTGCATACCAATAAAAATCACCCGAAACCATATCTTTTGGCATAAAAATCACAAAATAAGAAGCAAAGATCCTAGCCAAGGTCTCGTCGTCTGGTAAAATAGCAGACTGTATTCTTTGAGCATATTTAATACTATCGGTCAGGTATATATTCTTGCTTTGTAGTTCGTCGTGCTGCTTTTGAATCATGAGCTGTTTTTGCTCTAGCTCTTTGTTTTGCTCTCTAATACTCTGCTCTTTTTCTTTGGTCTTTTTAAATGCCTTTTTTAGAATATCTTCATTGGCCTCTAGCTTACTCTTTATTTTTTCCAACTCCTTATTACGCCTATCCATTTCATCTTGCGCGGCTTGCAACTCAAGCATGTTATCGTGCAACCGCTCATTGGCCCCCTCTGTCTCTAGCTGCTTGCGCTGTATTTGCTCTTGAGTGGCTTCCAACTCCTCCATATTCTGCCTCATCTCCTCTTCTTGCGTCCTTAATTGCTCGGCTTGCTGTTGAGATTGCTTCAGTAGTTTTTGAGTTTTTGTAAAGTTGAGGGTATTGGCTATAAAATTGGCCAATGTACTACTGATGTTTTTCAAAAAATCTACTTGGTAATCTTCAAACTTATGTAAAGAGGCCAGTTCAATAACTCCGTAGGTCACCTCGTTTTCGATCAAGGGAAAAATTATGAGACTGTGCGGCTTAACATCGCCTAAGCCAGAAACAACATGTAGGTAATTTTCTGGGATTTCCCTTAAATGCACAATATCTCTCTCTAAGTAGGCCTGCCCAACTAGCCCCTCTTTGATACCTATTTCTTTTTGCAAGAATTTTTTTCTATCGAGTGCATAACAAGCCTCCATCTTAAGTTTTTCCTCTTCTTCATTTACCACAAACAAAGCGGCCTGAGAGGCTTCTAGGTATTTTACCAACTCCCGTAATAAAGATTCTCCCATATCCTTTACAGAAGTGGTATTTTTTCGCATCAACTCAGAAATGTTATTAACGCCTTGCGTGACCCACTTCCGCTGGTTTTCTTCATTGGTATATTCTAACATTCTTGCGCGCATGTTTTCTAAAGCTTGCGCTAAGGCGTTTTCTTTGTTTTTGGTATTGAGTGCAGCATTTAAATTGCCAGCATCGATTTGTTTTACAAAATCAGTAGCGTAACCAAAATCTTCGGTCAATTCATTGATATAGGTAGCAATCAGCCCCAATTCATCGTCATTATCATAATTGATATGATGGATTAAATTACCCCTTTTTGCTTCTATTAAACTCTCTGTGATCAGTTTTAGGGGCTTGGTTAAAAACCTTACGACCAAGTAAACCGACGCACCCGCAAATACCAGCAAAAGCACGATCCAAAGAATGATCAGTGCATAATCTTCATGCGAAGGGTTTAAAAGTAAAATAGGGAAAATTACTATAGCAAAAAAAATAGCACCAAGAACGCCCACTTTCTGGTGCAAGGTTATCCTTTGGGACATATCCTTTAAATTAAAAAATTAAGGTCAAATCATTCCATAAACGCATGATACCTCAATTATTTTCAACTTTTTAAGGAAAAGTATTTTCGCATTAAAGAATTAAATTACTCAATACTGTAAATATTTTATTTCTTTGCAAAAATTAAAGCCGTGTTAGCATTAGCTTGTATTCGAGAACCGATTTTATGCAATTGAGCCAGCACCATTTTTTTAAGTGGTTCATTACGCTATCTGTAAGTTATTTTTTAGTAGCCTGTAGTGATTGTGAACCTTTAGATAACCCGGGCAACCGACTCGTTTTTGGTTTCTACAATGCTGAAAATTTTGAGGCCGACTCCCTATTGGTAGACCAACCAATTGAAGTTGAAATATCTTCAAATAATGCAATTTTGCTTTTAGACACACTCGGCGATTCTCAATTTTCTATTCCACTCCCATTAGAAGAGGAATCTTTTTCACTTGTTTTTAGCTATCCAGATACGCTTACAAAAACTTATGTGTTTGATGGTGTTGAAATCACAGAGCCTATTTATAACAGGGAAGATGATCAAATCACCATCAGTTTTTCAAAACTTTTTGAGCCGGTGAGCCCAGACTGTGGCGTAATTGTCAGATATAAAAATTTAGAAATCAATGGTACAAGCCTCAACAATGCTGAGGTAGTTTATGACTTTATTGAAAGCAATGATTCAACCAATATCAGGATATTTTTTTAAGAGCTTGCTTTTTGGTCTTTTTTGTTGTTATTCGCTTAGCACAACTCTGGCCCAAGAAAATACTATACCTCCTCCCAAGCCAAAAAAAGAAAAAAAAGAATGGGCACCGCTCTATTTTACAGGAGCCAGAGTAGGGATCGAGCTACTGCATTTGGCAGAAAGTGTATTGGGTTCAGACAGGTCGGGATTCGAGATCAATGCAGATGCTACTGTAAATAATAAATACTTTTTTGTAGTAGATTTTGGCCTAGAAAGATACAGAAGGTCAGATCCTGCCAATAGCTACGAATATACCAATACAGGCCAGTACCTTAGGGTAGGCCTCGACTACAATTTATTGCATAAAAAAACAGACGACGAGGCAGTGAGTTTTGGGTTGCGCTTTGCAAATGCCAATTTTAGGCATGAGATAGCCTACGAGTTAACCGACAGTTTTTGGGGTGAGTTTGAAGGCAATGCACAAGAAAGAGGCCTAAGTGCAAATTGGGTAGAGGTAGTGGCTTCTTTCAAAGTTAGGCTGTTAAAAAACCTATACCTTTCCCCTAATTTTAGAATAAAGTTCTTGGCAGGCACCAACGGCGATACACTCATTCAAACTGCTGATATACCTGGCTATGGAGTGGCAAAAAGTAGTACAAGGGCCAGTGTAAACTACTCATTGCTTTATAGGTTGCCTTTCGGTATTAAAAATTAAAGTAACAATAATTTTTAACTCATGTTAATTTTTCAATAAATCTTTCTATCAGTAAATAAACTATTAAAAAAATGGGTAACACGATATCGCTCAAAGTAAAAGATGTAGTTAGGGAAACCAGCGATGCAGTTACATTGCACTTTAAACAACCATTGTTTAGAAAAGTAAAATATAAGCCGGGGCAATTCTTGACCTTAAACCTAGATATAGATGGCCAAAAGGTTTCTCGCTCATACTCTATGAGTAGCGCTCCGAATTTAGATAACACCGTAGCTGTAACCGTAAAAAAAGTAGAAGGCGGCGTCGCTTCAAACTACATAAATAGTAAGGTAAAACCCGGAGACACTGTCTCAATGATGGAACCTATGGGAAATTTCACCCTAGTTCCTGATAAAAATAGCAAGAGGCACGTTGTTTTATTTGGTGCAGGTAGCGGCATAACGCCCCTTATGTCTATACTAAAATCTATCTTGTTTTTTGAACCTGCAAGTACCGTTTCTCTGGTATACGGCAACCGCAGGGTTGACAATATTATTTTTAAGGAAAAACTACAGGAGCTCAAGAACAAGTTTGGCAATCGCTTTAATCTAGTGTATTGCTTAACACAACCAGATAGAAGCTGGAGTGGTCTTAAGGGCCGCATAGATGAGGCCGTTACCGTTAACGTCATTAACATGCTTCCTAAATTTGATGAAGCTTCTACAGAATATTATCTGTGTGGGCCTGACGGCATGATGGAAAGCGTAAAAGAAGGGCTTAAGAAAGTAAAGGTGCCAAAAGAAAGAATCCATATTGAGAGCTTTACCTCTTCTAATGAGTCTGAAGAGGCCCTGGCAAGTCTAGGCGATCTGACCACTACAGAAGTAACTATTTTACTCGATGGTGAACAACACAAAGTAACCGTTCCCCCAGACAAAAGCATCTTAGATGCAGCCCTTGATCAAGGCTTGGATATGCCTTTTTCTTGCCAAAGCGGTTTGTGTACGGCTTGTAGGTGCCGTGTTAAGTCTGGCGAAGTAAAGATGACAGAAAGCGATGGCCTAACAGAAGACGAACTAAAACAAGGTTATGCACTCATTTGTGTAGGGCATCCAGCTAGCAATGATATTGTTATAGAGCCCAGCTAAAACCTATTTATGCCATACAAAAAACCTTTTTTTCTTTAATGACAAAGTTGCTCTTTGAGTATTAAATGTTTTTGAGAAACTAAGATTTAGAAAGCTGCCATAAGGCAGCTTTTTATGTTTACAAAGTTTTGAACAAGTACCAAAGGTCTATTTGAAGTAACATAACCTCGCCACTTAGCCTATAATTTGCTGTAAATTAAGCCCGAGCAATTATAAGTTATTCCCTTTTCTACAGTTTAAGATAAAAGGATTTTTTAGCTAAAAAGGTCTCATCCTAATTTTTTAAAGCTAGTAGGAGCAACAAGTAGAGCAACGAGCACCACGCAGCATGCGCAATTTCGTAATCAGAATAGTAAATGGTAAAGCAGAAGAAGGAGATGCCATTATAAGCCTATTGAGTGTAGGTTTTCTAACTGGTATTTTCATAGCTACATTTGATGTAGGTGCCATTACATTGTTCCTTCAACATTTTGACGAAAAGAAAGACGTTCCTCGCGCTTTTATCCTTTCTGGAATATTAGGAGTGGCCATCACCTATCTTTTTAACAAACTACAAAGGCTGGTAAGCTATCAGAAACTGGTAAAAAGCACTATATTTTTAATAGCGCTCGTTGTAACCTTTCTTAGTTTGGCCATCAATTTAACTACCCAAACCCAGCTAATCTTTGCGGCTTACGTACTTTTCCCACCTATAAACGCAATGGTTGTGCTGCTTTTTTGGGGAGTTTTTGGCAGGGTGTTCAGTTTTCGTTCGGCAAAAAGGTTGGCCAGTGGCATAGATACAGGACAAGTTGTTGCCACCATAATCGCATTCTTTGCCATCCCTTTTATACAGCAATACCTCATTTCTGAAACCAAGACTTTTTTGTATATAAGCAGCGCATGTTTGCTTGTGGCATACCTCGTATACCTCAAAATATTGGGTAAGCATTACCCTAAAGGTGCAGAAAGTAATGTGCAAAAAAAAGTAGCCAAAAAGACAAAGAATGCATACAAGAAATACATCATTTTATTATCGGGGTTTGTTATTTGCTCTGCATTGGCCGCTGCGTTTATAGAATATTCTTTTTTAACAGTTACCGCCGAAAAGTTTAGCGATACAAAGGACACAAGAGAACTGACCAGTTTTATTTCTTTCTTTAGCGGCACAGTGATGATTTGCTCCTTTTTGATACAGACATTTCTCAATGATAAAATTCTTGAGATGTATGGGTTGAGAAATACGCTATTACTTTTACCGGGCTTGCTTTTCGTATTCGGTATAATAAGTACTTTAATAGGACATGTTTTTGGCATCAATGCAGAATCGGTCACTTTTTTATTCTTTTTTCTAATTATTTCTATTAGCAAGCTTTTTAGCGATGCTTTAAGAGACTCTTTAGAAGGTCCCATTTTTAAAAACTTTTTTTTCCCAATTGATAAAAAGTTGAGGTTTACCACACAATCTGCCATAGAAGGTATGGTAAAGGAAAGTGCGGGTTTTATAGCAGGCCTACTTATGATGTTGGCGGGTTTGGTCAGTTTTTATGATGTAATATTCAATAATTACATCCTTTTTGGCATTATCGCTGTCTGGGTAATTATTGTATTTTTCCTCTACCAAGAATACCACTCCATTTTAACCTCAACACTTCTAAAGAATAAAAAAGATATTTTTGATAAGCATAATACCGATTACGCAAATGTATTGCTCACCACTTCGCTTTCTAGCAAATCTAAAGAAGCTATTTTTCTTACCTTAAAATTAACCGAAAGGATAAAGCCTTACTTGCTAGACTTAAACCTGCCCTACTTTGCCAAAGAAAAAGAGCTGGGCTCACAAAAAATCTACCTGCAGTTCATTAATGAAAATATTTGCATCAATCTTATCGATTACCTTGAAAGCGTTCAGCAGCTTCCATCTTCTGTTAAGATAAGACCAATGCTTATGAGCACAATACAGGAATTAAAAGCGGCAAATAAAAAGAGTGCTGACTTTAACTTGCTGGCCCATTTGGCAAGCTCCTCACAAGTACTCCACAGACAAGAAGCCTCTAAAATGCTGCGGTATTTTTACAAAAAGGAGTATTTTAACCTTTTGTTAATGCTGATCAGAGATTACGACCTTGAGACAAAACGAAATGCCATTGTTGCTACAGGAGAACATAAAGTAAAAGGCTTTTTACCCATTATCATAGAAAGCCTTTCAGATCCTGATACAGTACTTGCCGCCTCAGAAGCTTTATTAAAGTTTGGCGAAGAAGCTTTGCAAGCCTTAGACATTGCTTTTTATAAAAACAACCAGCTTATTGAAGTTAGGCTAGAAATTATTGCGCTACTTGGTGAAATAAAGGGTGACAAGGCCATTAAAATGTTGTTGAAAAAAATAGACTATCCTGACCACAGGGTACTTTTGGCAATTTTTAATTCTCTTAAGCTTTGCCAATGGTCGGGCGAGGGTTTCGACGTCATCTTTGTTAAAAATGCACTAAATACTTTGGCAGGCGCCCTTTTATGGAACTTGGTTACCTTGCATGAACTAAAGAATAAAGAGGGTTTTCAGGAATTGAGAGATGCCATTAAGTACGAGGTAGAAGAAAATAAAAGAATGATCTTCTCTTTGCTTGCCCTACTCTACGAAAATCGCTCCATAGACTTGGTGCAAGAGAATATTAAAAATGGTACGAGTGAAAGCATTGGATTTGCTATAGAACTGCTAGACATTATTCTAGAAGATGAACTCAAACCATACATACCTCCCTTGCTCGACGATTCTCCGATTTTAGAAAAATATAAAAAGCTAGAAATATTTTTCCCAAGAGAAAAAATGGATGAATATGAGCTGATGTTGGCCTTGCTTAACAGAGATTATAATTGGACAAACCGATGGACAAAGATTTGTGCGCTCAATATTATTAAGGAGCATCCACAATTAAAGATTGATGAGGCATTGGCTGCGAACATATTCAATCCTGATCCTATTATTCGAGAGCTCGCTGCGGAGATCATATACAAGTCAGACCAGAGGTATTACAAAAATCTTGTAGCACGCACCCATCTCGATATGCTTAAATTTGAATCAGGTACAAAGAGAAATTATCGTTCTATTTACCAAATTTTTGAGCAATTGAGAACGGCTACTTTTTTTAAGGGTTTTCCTGCTTTAAGATTAACCGAAATAGCAGAGTTTACCCAAGTAGAATTTTACTCTAAAGAAGATGTAATTTATACCCCTGATGACTTAAAGGACAGTCCCACATTTTTGTTGGTGCATGGTCTTATTCTTTTAGAGTCTCACTATACAGGTAATAAAGAAGTTAGAGAAAATACTTTTGTATCTGAACTGGCACTTCCTTTTAAAGACCTCCCCCAACAAAAACTTACAGCCCTTACCAAGGTCATTATTTTAAGAGTACACACTGCAAAACTGTACAAGTTACTCAAGACACATCCAGAACTTATACAGCTATTACTCAAAAATTCGAATAAAATCAGAGGTAATTACCTAAGCAAAACTAAAGCACTTATGAGTAATATTTAATCGGTAGTTTCGTAATTAAACCGACTTTTTAAACAATTAAGCTGACTTTTTAATCTCTACTATCCTTTATCTATTTCCAGAGCCTATTTCATTTTTTAAAGAAATAAACTTTGCTTTGGTAATAAGATTTTTTTCATAGAAGTAAAATCGAATAAAACCTATGGTGCACTTCTAATTTTTTTAGACTAGAAAATGGTATTGGGCTACGATGTTGAGCGCGTGTAAAATCTTTGTTTCTTATTCATTTTCTGATGATTACCCGACCGGTAAAATACAGGATGGTTGGGTAAGCAGCTTTGTTATGTACCTACACGAAATGCTCAAGCAGGTAATAAAAGAAACCCAATTTCAATTTTATTTAGAGCATGCCTCGCATTTAAACCAAGATGTTTTACAGCAAAGAAAACAACAGCTTAAAGAAGCAGATATAGTACTTGTAGTCGTTTCTCCAAAATTTGCAGAATCTAAAGCCAGCCATATATTAATTGAGCATTATTTAGAAAACTTGCGCAAAAAGCAGGTAAACCCACAGCATAAAATTTTTAAGATAGTAAAGTTGCCAATTCAGCAAAAAGCATTGCCTGAACCTTTGCAATTGCTTATAGACCAGCCTTTTTACATCATAGATAAGGAAAGTGGCCAAGCAGAAGAAATCGATGATCATTTTGGAAAAGAAGCTAAGTCAGCCTTTTGGTTGCCCCTTACAGACCTATGCTTCGAAATCAAAAAATACTTAGAAAATGCTGTAGAACTTGCCCACAAAAAAGAAAAGTATGTTTTTTTGGCCAAAACTGGTACTGATCTAGAACTAGAAAGGGCAGTAATTAAAAGAGAGTTAGAGCGCCGAGACTATAAAGTCTTGCCCAATGCCAATTTTCCGACTCAAACAGCGCAGTTGGAGCAGGTCATTTTATCAGACCTGAGCAAAAGCCTACTTTCAATACATATGGTGGGCAACCAAGCAGGGGAAAAGCTGGAACAGTCTGAGGAGAGTTATCTCGAAATCCAAAACAGAATTGCCGCTAAGTATTCTGAAAATCTTAATGGGAGCGGCAGGTTTTTTCCTAGGTTGATTTGGATCGCTTCAGAAGAGAAGCATATAGAGGAAAAGCAAAAGTTTTACATAGACCACTTAAAAAGAGACAAGTCTTTACAATTAGGAGCAGACATACTAGAAACACAGTTAGAGGATTTTAAATCGGCAGTACTCAATTATCTGGCCGAGCAACTCAATGATCAGTCCTTTAAGAAAGATCTCGACTCTGAAAAAAAAGGGAAGAGCATTTATCTCATTTCAGACAAAAGAGATATTGATTATGCACAAAACCTAGCACATGTTTTGGCTAATATTGGCTTTGAGGTTATGATTTCTTCATTTGACCGAAAAAAAGCCAATTCCCGACGAACACATCAAGAGTTACTTAATAAATGCGATGTAGCATGCGTTCTATTTTTTGATGCTAAGCAAGAATGGCTCACTGCCAAATTGCAAGATATCGTTAAAAGTGCAGGAATGGGCAGGAAACGCCCCTTTGAGCAGAAGCTAATTGTTACTAACAAATCAGAAATAAGCGATTTTTTAGAAAAACTGACTTTTTTAAAAAGCTTTTCATCAACATACCATGTAATTGAATCTGAATGGCACGATGACTTTAAAGAGGTCGGCAATTTTTTCTTAAAAGCGGATTCTGATAATCTATAAAATCACTGATTGAATAACTGCCATTTTTGGCAGGATTTGTATGATAGCTACGGATGTCCAGAAAATCACGAATCCTTATCCTGGGCTTCGACCGTTTAGAACGGACGAGGCACACCTGTTTTTTGGCAGGGAGGGACAGGTGGATGAAGTGCTGGACAAATTGGAGGAAAACCGATTTGTAGCTGTTTTAGGTGCCTCGGGAAGCGGTAAATCCTCTTTAATGTACTGTGGCTTGATTCCTAGCTTGTACGGAGGATTCATGACACAGGCAGGCTCTAATTGGCGCGTTATCGTTACCCGGCCAGGTATCTCACCCATACAAAATCTAAATGAGGCCTCTTTAAAAACCAATGCAGAATGGCCATACCTGAGCCAAAGCGACAAAGACATAAAAATGGCTTCTGGCCTGGCCACACTAAGAAGTAGTTCCCTTGGCTTGGTTGAGTTTGTTGAGCAACAACAAGAAGAAGCAGACGAGCACTTTCTAATATTGGTTGATCAGTTTGAAGAGTTGTTCAGGTTTAGCAGAATTGCCAATGATGCATCGTCTATTAATGAGTCTTTTGCCTTTGTAAAGCTTTTGCTTGAGGCAGTGCAGCAAAGTACCGTGCCCATTTACATTGTAATGACTATGCGTTCAGATTATATTGGCGACTGCGCGCATTATCCTTTTCTTACCCAATTGATCAACGATAGCCATTATCTGATTCCTAAAATGACGAGGAATCAAAAAAAAGAGGCCATACTTGGACCTATAGCCGTAGCAGGAGGCAACATAGCGCCTAGACTTTTACAGCAACTCCTCAACGACATTGGCGATAAACAAGACGACTTACCGATTTTGCAACATGCCTTAATGCGTACCTGCAACCTATGGCAAAAAAGCCAAGATAGTAAGGAAATGGACATTTTCCATTATGAGTCAATCGGTACTTTAAAATCGGCATTATCTCTACACGCCGATGAGGCCTATGAAGATTTAGATGAAAGGCAAAAAGAAATTTGTGAGGCCCTATTTAAGTCACTTACCGAAAAAGGTCAGGACGGCAGAGGCGTAAGAAGGCCTACCAAAATAATAGAGATTGCAGCCATAGCCAATTGCACTCCACAAGAAGTAATTGCAGTAGTGGAGATTTTTAGGCAAGTTGGCCGTACCTTACTTATGCCACCACCGCATGTTACTTTAAAAGAAAATACCGTTGTCGATATCTCTCACGAAAGTCTTATGCGTGTTTGGAACCGCTGTAGAGAATGGGTAGAAGAAGAGGCTGAATCCGCCAAAATATATTTGAGATTATCAGAGGCATCAGAAATGTATCAGGTAGGCAAAACCGGGCTTTGGCGCCCCCCCGACCTGCAGCTTGCTTTAAACTGGCAAGTAAAACAAGCTCCTAATCTAACTTGGGCACAGCGGTATAATCCCGCTTTTGAGCGGGCTATGCTTTTTTTAGACATGAGCCGAAAAGCTTATGAGACCGAACAAAAAAGTAAGGAGAGGCATCAAAAAGCCATCATCAAAAGGAATAAAATAGCTGCTTTGGCAGGCGCCATTGTGGCTATAGCAGGACTTATCTTGGTTTTATACGCCAACTTAAAAAAGCAAGAGGCCGAGTCTGAGAAAGAAAGGGCACTACAATCTGAAAAAAAGGCCGAGATAGCCGCCATAGAAGCTAAAAAGAATGAAGAAAGGGCAGAAGTACAAAAACAGCTTGCGCTCCAAAAAGAGAGAGAAGCCCTACTAAATGCCGAAAAAGCCCTTTTAGCGCAGCAGCAAGCCCAAACCAGTGCAGAAGAGGCCGAAAGACAAAAGAACATCGCCATTATAAAAGCAGATGAGGCTAGGCGCCAAACCGAGATTGCACAGGAGCAAACAGATATTGCCCGCAGAAAAACAAGGCTTGCCGAAATGAGTGAGCTCAAAGCCGAAAGCGCTGCCGAAAAAGCAGAAAGACTGCGCTACATTTCTATTGCTCAAAAAATGGCAATCAAATCTGTACAGATCAAAGATACTGTGCAAAGGGCCTTGGTGGCCAAACAAGCCTTTATTTACAACCAAAGGTACGAGGGCAACCTGTACAGCCCAGACATTTACGATGGCCTGTATTACGCAGAAAAGCTCATGCAAGGAAAAGATTTTAATGTAATAACTGGACATGATGATGCGGTAAGATCACTTGTAGGTGATCGAACTGGTAAAAGGCTATACTCTAGCGGTAGCGACGGAAAAATCTTCATGCGCTCATTCGATAGTTTATCAGGAGAGCCCATCCATCAAATAATCGAACAAAATACCATTATCAGAAAAATAGCGGTTTCGCCTAATAATACTTTTATAGCTTGCGGTACCGACGAATCTAGCATTGTAATTTATGACAGCGAGAAGCTCACCAAACTACAAATACTTAACGGACATGAAGGTGCTGTTTGGGAATTGTTGTTCGATGCTTCAGGAAAATACATGTATTCTTCAGGCTCTGACAGGAAACTGCTTAAATGGAATACAGAAACTTGGGAATACGAAATACTGGCAGAGCTTAATACCATTACTAGGGCATTGGCACTTACCAAAGACGGTAAACAATTAATAGCCGCTCTCGACAACGGAGCGATTTTAAGCTGGGCCGTGGAAAATGATGGCGAACTTAGAATGCTCCATTCAGAAGAAAACGATGCTGCCACGGCACTTAATTTTTCTCCTGATGGCTCGTTGCTGGTAAAGGGATTTGAAAGTGGTAAAATCTTTCTGTGGAATATTCAAAAAGATAGGCTTATCAATTATTTGGAAGGACACGATGCTAGAATTAGTGAGCTCGCCTTTAGTAGAGATGGTAAATTTATGGCTTCTTCTAGTTGGGACGGCACCATTAGACTTTGGAAAATGGACCAGATAAACGAACAGCCAATTATTATGCAAGACCAAAAGTCGTGGGTTCAATCTATATGTTTTAGCCCAGATAATAGGTTTTTAGTAGCTGCTTGCATGGACCATACCATTAAGTTTTATCCTATAGACATAGAATCACTCGCAGAGAAAATCTGCGGAAAAATAGATAGGAATCTATCGCCTTTGGAATGGGATAAGCACGTAGGCGATGATATAGAATACGAGTTAACGTGCCCTGAATTACCAGCGGGAAAAGATGAGTAAAAAAGCATTTTTCAAACATATTGCAAATCAGATTTATAGAACGGCCATCGCATGCGTTATGCTAACTTGTTTGCTAGGTGGGTCCAGCCTTGCACAAAAGGCCTGCTTGCAATCATTAGAAAATGCAGAAAATTTGTATGCGAACGGCAGACCAGAATTGGTGCCCCAAATGTTGGCCAACTGCTTAAAAAAAGGATTCGATAGAAAACAGCAGATCAGAGCTCATGAGTTGGTCATACTATCTTATCTCTACTTAGACAATGACATTGAGGCTGCCGATGCCATGTTGCAGCTGCTCAAATTTGAAAAAGAATTTGAGCCAACCGGCAGGGAACCCATGGAATTTAAAAAGCTTTATGAGGCTTTTAGAACACAGCCCATTTTTATGCTAGGCCTACAATCTGGAGGAAACTACACATTTGCACAACCCAGCAAATTGTATAGCGTAGGCGAAACCTCTAAAGATTCTATGCAATATAGCCCTAATGTGGGTTTTCAGGTAGGTATCGTTGCCGATTTGCAAATCGGAAAACATTTACTGATCAGTACAGGGTTAAATATAAATAGACTCAACTACTCTTATTCTCAAAGTATTTTTGAGTTCACAAAATATAGTCTAAAAGAAAAACAACTCATACTAAATGTACCCCTCGGTATTAAAATAGCAACAGGAGGAAAGAAAGTTAAACCTTACATTAGTTTAGGCGCAGGCTTCGATTTACTAGCCAGATCCGATATACAGATCAGCAGGTATTTTCCTAACCGATCTATAGTAGAAATAACGGGGCAAGACATTAATGCAACTTCTATCAGAAGCAAAAATAACTATCATATATATGGAGGCGTGGGCTTTAAGCTTAAAGTACCCAATTACTATCTATTTATGGAGGCAAGGATCACTAACGGAAGAGCCAACCAAGTAAATACCTCTTCTAGATTTGCAAATAGCGAACTTTTATACCGCTATGGTCATGTAGATAATGATTTCACGCTCAATCACTTAAGTATAGCAATGGGTGTTCAGTACAATTTCTATAGACCCAAAATAAAAGAGAAATATTTTTACCATTGATCTTATGAGCAGGGATAATTACATCAAATTCTGTTTTTGGCTGTGTCTATTGTTAACTTCTTGCGATACTGAGAGAACAATGTTACCCAATGAGGAGGCCATTTTCGTAAAATTGTTTGGCTCTTTTGACAATGATCAAGGTGTAAAAGTCGCAGAGTTGCCTTCTGTAGGTTATTTACTATTAGGCACTACCCAACAAAGTAATGTTTTGCCAGGCGAAACCGTAAATAGTAGCGCCTTGCTTACCCTTACCGATTTTTACGGAGAGACCATTTGGAACAGAGAAATAAAGGGAATTGGAAGCTATACAGCAGGCTCCATTATAGTTAGCGATAATAACGAAATCTTTATCTCGGGTTCTTCACCTGAAACAGATACAAATACCAATACCGATATTTTCTTGGCACAAATCAGTATGCAAGGCGAGCCTTTATGGGTAAACTACTTTGGTAAAAAAGGCATCTCCGAAACCGCCATTGAAATGAAATTTACCACAGATAATTCATTAGTGATAATCGGAAATTCTTATACAAGCAGTGGCGATGCACTACCTGCCGAGGATCAGGATTTCTATGTTTTAAAATCAAGTTTAACAGGCGAATTGATCTGGGAAAGAACCTATGGTTTTGAAGAAGGTAAGACCGACTTTGGCAATGCATTGGTAGAAGCTGGAAATGGAGACTTTATATGGATTGGCTCTACGGAAAAAGACAACCTCAACAACCAAGGACTTAATTCCGATATGCGTGTGGTCCGTTCTAACTCCTTAGGTAACCTTATTTGGGACTACCTATTTGGTGGTGAGGGCAATGATTACGGCAACAAAATCATTACACTGTACAATGAGTATTTTTTGGTGGGCGCCAAGCAAGATGTGGCCAATAATAACAGCGATTTTTATCTGGTTAAAATCGATAACAATGGAGAAGAAATATGGAGTAAGGTGTACGGTGGTGACAGCAATGAGAATGCATATGATATTGCAACCACTCAGGATGGAGGCTTAATAATGGCAGGTTACTCATTTTCTTACGGAAATGGTAAATCAGATATTTTTTTAGTGAAGACCGATATTGAAGGCAATCTACAATGGCAATCTACTTTTGGAGGACAAGGAGATGATGAGGCAAAATCTGTGATACAAACCACTGACGGCGGTTTTTTAGTGGCTGGCACCGTTCAATTCGAAAACAATACGATGATCTGCCTCATTAAAACCAATGCAAAAGGACAAACCACTTCCTTATAATGAGGAAAATTAAATAGAAAAAATCGCATATAAGCTGCATTTTTTAAGCGATAAGCCTTAACAGGTTACTGAATATTACATACACATTTCTTGTATAGAAAAAGCAGCAAATGCTTTAGGTACGATCATGGCATAAGATAATAATTGTTAACAGGAACAATATTGCTTATGCAAAACTTCTACGATGTTTTTTCAAAAAGTAGCGTATTACTTTTTAAACTAATATTCATTTCCTTCATATCCTTTTCGCAAACAGTTGTTACTACTTCAGGCACAGCAGAGATGTGTGTGGGCGGTAATACAGTCACTTTGGGCGATATAACTATTGCAGAGACCGTTAATACGGATTTCCAGAATACAACAGGTATAGAAAC
The DNA here is from genome assembly GCA_937129345.1 of uncultured Thalassovita sp. Lineage (GTDB taxonomy): Bacteria > Bacteroidota > Bacteroidia > Cytophagales > Flammeovirgaceae > Chondrinema. The sequence continues at coordinate 20,744 of CAKZMZ010000049.1, forward strand.
CTATGTAATTTCTGCGCCCTCGGCAAACTTTGAGTTCAATACAGCTGCAAGTGTTACACTCTCACACAGCGGTGCAGGAACTGTCAGTAATATATCTGTAAACATTACCGCTAATGCCATAGAACTTAGCTACGAGTTGGCCAATACAGCAAATGGTATAGATGTATTTACCATCTCAGGTATAGAAGTACTCGGTATCAATGCGGTAGATGCAGGTAATATTGTTAGAAGTGGTGGTACGGCCACTCAAAATGGTAATGAAGTGGCAGATGGTCAAATTCATGCTACTCTGTCTAGCAACAATGGCGCAACTGCCAATGCAGGTACTTATGCGGCCATTTGCTCGGGCAGTACTTTAAATTTAAGTGGCCTATCTGGAGGAATGGTCAGCGATATTTCTTGGTCTGCCCCTAGCGGAAGTTTTAGTGATGCCATGGACTTAAATGCGGTTTATACACCGTCTGTCTCTTCAGGAAGTGTTACTCTAACGTTAAGTGTAGATTCCGATGGAACAGGTGGCTGCGCGCCCGCTACCAGCGATGCTGTAATCAATATTAACCAAACGCCAGAAGCACCAGAGGTCACTTTTAACGCTATATATCAAGTAGGGGAAGCCATTAGTGCTGCACCGCAAGTAATCTCAGATAATACAAATTTACAGTGGCACAGTGATTTGAGCCTATCAAATGATATTACTGTAACCTCAGGTAATGCTGCTATACCTGCCCTTAGCGATCTTGGTTTTAGCTCGGCCACTGCCAACAATACTACGGTTTATGTAACCAATACCATAGCTGGCTGTAGAAGCGAACCTACTCCAGTAAATTTGGTAGTAAGCGATGGAGTTACGGTCAATGAGGCTACCAATGCTCCAAAGCTTTGCGTAGGAGGCAATGCCATCAACAGTGGAG
>CAKZMZ010000050.1 GCA_937129345.1 uncultured Thalassovita sp.
AAACTTTGTATAAATTATATATTTAAAGTCGCTTACCTTGGGCAACCTTGGGCAAAAGCTTAGCATTATACAGGGTAAATTGCTTATTCTTCTTATGTCTGTATATGGTATTTTAGCCAGTGTTTTGGAACAAAGCCTTATTTATGTGCATTTGTTTTAGTATTAGCTTCTCAGTAACTTCGCGTTTCTCAGAACTAAGAAACAAACCGCGGTATTGATGGAAGATCTTATAGATAAAACAAATGTACCTCGCCATGTAGCCATTATCATGGATGGCAATGGCAGGTGGGCTAAAAAAAATGGCTCTATGAGGGTTAAAGGCCATCAGAGCGGAGTAAAAAGTGTACGAGAAGTTACTGAAATTGCTGCAGAGGTTGGTGTTAAATACCTAACCATGTACGCATTTTCAACCGAAAACTGGTCCAGACCAGAATATGAAGTAAATGCGCTGATGCACTTGTTGGTATCCACTATAAGAAAAGAAACCAGAGGGCTTCAAAAAAACAACATCAAGCTTAGGGCAATCGGTAATTTAGATTCTTTGCCTTCAGTTTGCCAAAAAGAATTGAACGAAGCCATCAAGATTACAGCTAATAATACAGGTCTTCATTTGATATTGGCGCTGAGTTATAGCGGAAGGTGGGACATAGTAAATGCTTGTAAACAACTTGCAGAAGATGCAAAATCAGGTATCATTAATCCCAAAGACATTGACAACGATGTTTTTGCTAATTATTTAGACACCAAAGAGTACCCAGATCCTGAGTTAATGATCAGAACAAGTGGTGAAATGCGAATAAGTAATTTCTTGTTATGGCAGCTTGCCTACAGCGAACTTTACATTACCGAAACGCTATGGCCAGATTTTAACAAAGAAGAATTTTTAAAAGCTATAATCGCTTACCAAAGAAGAGAAAGAAGATTTGGCAAGACAAGTGAGCAATTATCAAAGATCAATTGAGAACTGCATGAAAAGAATTGTATTCATTGTTTTACTTTCCATTGCCCCTTTGTGGGCGTGGGCGCAGTATAACAATATAAAAATCGATTACTCCTCACCCAAAGAATACGAAATCGGAGGTATTAACGTAGTTGGAGCCAAGTTTCTAGATAGAAACTCGCTAATTTCTATTGCTGGTTTTAGGGTAGGAGAAAAAATCAGAATACCCGGAGATGATATTTCCCAAGCCGTAAGAAAGCTATGGAAACAGGGTATCTTGGGTGACATTAAAATATCTGTTACCGAAATAAGGGATAACAAGGTCTTTTTACAAATCGAATTAAAAGAAAGGCCTCGCTTTTCAAGGATCATTTTTGAGGGCATACCAAAAGGCCAACAGCAAACCTTAGAGGATAAGATAAAACTCATTAGAGGTAGGGTAGTAACGGATGCTTTGCTTAAAAACACCAAAAATACGCTCAGAAACCACTATGTAGAAAAAGGTTTTAAAAATGTTGATGTAAATATTGTTCAGCAGAAAGATACAATTTTGAGCAATAGTGTTGTTTTACGAATCGATATCGATAGAAACAGCAAAGTAAAAATCAACGAAATCAAGTTTAAAGGAATCTCTGCTTTTGAGGAGAAAAAACTAAAGAAGAAAATGAAGAAAACGAAGCAGAAACGCTTCTTAAGAATTTTCAACCCTTCAAAATTTATTCCTGCCGAGTTTGCCAATGATAAGCAAAAACTGATTGATTTTTACAACGAAAGTGGTTATAGAAATGCTTCTATCGTATCAGATACAGTCTATGACTATGATGACAAGACCGTAAATATTGAGATAGAGATCGAAGAAGGTAAAAAATTCTACTATCGAGATATTGAGTGGACAGGTAACTATAAATATACAGACGAGCAGCTCTCCACAGTGCTCGGTATTGGGCGAGGGGATGTATATAATCCTAAGGAACTTAACGAAAGATTGAACTTTAGCCCCCAAAGTACCGACGTTACATCGCTTTATATGGACGATGGTTATCTCTTCTTTTCAGTGGAACCTGTAGAAGTATTGGTAGAAGAAGACTCTATAGATATTGAAATGCGTATGTTTGAAGGGGAGCAGGCCACTATTAGCAAGGTAATCGTTAATGGAAATACACAGACCAACGACCACGTAATTTTTAGGGAATTAAGGACCATTCCAGGTCAAAAATTCTCTAGAACCGATTTGATAAGGACACAGAGAGAATTGGCACAGTTGGGTTACTTTGACCCTGAGACTATAGAGATTAATCCTAAGCCTAACTATGCAAACAGCACGGTGGACATAGAATATACAGTTACAGAACGACCGAACGACCAAATAGAACTGTCTGGTGGTTGGGGTGGACAGTTCGGCTTTGTAGGTACCTTGGGTCTGGTTTTTAATAACTTTTCGTTACGCCGAGTAACAGATTTTAACTACTGGAAGCCCTTGCCAAAAGGAGATGGCCAACGCCTAAACCTAAGACTGCAAGCCAATGGTAGGCAATTCCAAACCTATACAGTCACTTTTACTGAACCTTGGTTAGGAGGTCGAAAACCAAATTCTCTTACTCTAAACCTTAATCATTCTGTTAACAGAAGGTTGGATTTTTTCTCAAGGAGTAGAGAGGTATTGGGAAGCTTAAAAATTAACGGCGCTACTTTAAGTTTAGGTAGAAGGTTACCATGGCCCGACGACTTTTTTACCATGAGCAACTCTTTAAGCTTTTTGGTATATGATTTAGACAATTTTAATGTTTTTGGTGGTGGTTTTAATAATGGTACATCATATAATTTTACGTTTAATACTACCTTGGCCAGAAATAGTGTGGATAATCCTACTTTTCCACGTGGTGGTTCTAACATTTCTTTAAGTGCTAGCTTTACACCTCCATACTCTCGTTTTTCTTCTAAAACATTAGCAGAAACAGACCCCACAGAGCAATTTAGATTAGTAGAATACCATAAGTGGATGTTTGACAATTCTTGGTTTTTGAGTCTAGCGGGTAATCTAGTGTTAAATGCAAGGGTGAACATGGGTTTCATTGGTAGATATACACCTTCAAGAGAATTAGGGCCTTTTGAAAGATTTGTTTTAGGTGGTGATGGTCTGCAACAGAATGGGTTCTTAATCGGAAGAGATATTATAGGATTAAGAGGGTATCAAAACGGCTCTATTGTACCTCCAGAGACAGGAGGAAACGGTGGTATTATTTACAACAAATTCGTAATGGAGCTTCGCTACCCTGTATCACTCAACCCATCAGCTACAATTTATCTGCTTTCTTTCGTTGAAGGCGGTAACAACTGGGGAAATTTTGATGAGTACAATCCGTTTAAAGTTAGGAGGTCCGCAGGTGTAGGAGCTAGGATTTTCATGCCGGCCTTTGGGCTGTTAGGTGTTGATTGGGGCTATGGATTTGATGAAATTGAAGGAAACCCAGATGCGAATGGTGCGCAATTCCACTTTACCATCGGGCAACAATTTAGATAATCTGCTTAGGTATGAGATGGACAGACAACAAGTATTTTTTTCTCCTTTATCTCTTATGTTTTTTTGGCCTGAACCAAGCAACCGGGCAAAGGATAGGTTACATCAATACCAAGATAATCTATAAGAATTTACCTGAATATCAGGCTGCAGAACAAGAGATTGAAAATTTAATAGCCAACTGGAATAAAGAGATCAACTCTAAGGAAGAAGAGCAGCGCAGGCTTATGCAAGCTTTCGAAATGGATGCTCCGATGCTTACTGAGGGCATGAGAGAGGAAAAACTGAATGAAATTAGGCAGATTGAGCAAGAGCTAAGAGAATACCAAAACAAAAGATTTGGTTACAAGGGCATGCTTTCTATAAAACAAGAGCAATTACTTATACCTATACAAGAAAAAGTGTATCAAGCCACAGAAAGGGTTGCCAAAATCAAAAGAGTAGATTTTTTATTTGATGTAGCCGCCGACCTTTCCTTACCTTATGTACGTGCCTCTAAAGATTATACCGACTTTGTGCTAGAGCAGCTAGGTGTTAAAAGAATAGACAACTAATTGAGATTATTAGAGTCATTGAACCTAGTAGTGTAAGTCAGCGTTCCATGAAAAATGCCAATACTATGAAGTCATTTTTTCTTATAACCTTATTTCTGTTTTTCCATTATACTACTATTGCTCAAAAGTTTGGCTATTTTGACTCTCAAGTAGTTGTACAAACTTTGAACGAATATAAAACAGCTCAGCAAGAACTTGACAAGCTCGCTACTTCTTGGAAGTCTGAATTGGATAAGAAATACGCAGCCCTAGACAAAAAGGAAAAAGAATTTGCGGCAAAAGAGTTGATTTTAGATGCATTTGACAGAAAACAAATGCTCGATGAAATCTATGAGCTAGAGCAAGATGTAGAAACTTACAGAAAAGAAAAATTTGGCTTCGAAGGTGAATTGTACCTTAAAAGGCAGGCTTTGATTACTCCAATTCAAGAAAAGGTATTTGATAAAATAGAATCTGTATGTCGTAAAAATAGATTGGAGTTCTTGTTTGACAAGGCATCAGACATGGTGATCATCTATGCAGATCCCATACATAATTATACCGAATTGGTAGCAGAATCATTACAGCCCAAAAAAGAAGAAGCGGAGGAGGAAGATGCCGCTTATGCTGAGGAAGAAAAGCCCAAACCAGAACCAGCGGAGCATGCAGGGTATATCGAAAGCGACTACATAATAAAGAAAATGCCAGAATACCAAGATGTTTTGAACGAAATGAAAAACTTTGAGGCTATGTGGCAAAATCACTTTGACTCACTAAATAATCAGTTAGATTCTCTTTACGGAGCATTTAAGAAAGATGAAGTTTACTTAACAGATGAAATGCGCACAGAACGGCTTGAGGAAATTGATGAAAAAAAAGAAGATGTAAGGAAGTTCCAAGTAGATAAATACGGGCCAGATGGCGAGGTCTTTACTAAGCGAATAGATCTGTTGAAGCCACTACAAGAAAAGATTTTTGAGAAAACAGAGGAGGTAGCTCTAGAAAAAAACGTACATTTTATCTTCGACAAAACCGGAGATCTTTCTTTATTTTATGTAAACCCAGTTTACAATTATTCAGATTATGTACTTGAAGCCTTGGAGTTGGGCGATCCAGAAGATGTAATTAGGTAAAAGAACCTAATATTTCTTTATAAAATGAAATGCATTCTACAATATTTTCAACTTTCCGTTTGCATCAACTATGTTTGCAAAAGTTTTTCAACCTAATTTAAAAAGAAGATGAAAACTAAACTTTTAATAAGCTTAAGCTTTTTGTTTTTAAATACAGCCATATTTGCACAAGTAGACCAAAAGTTTGCTTATGTAAATTCTGATAGTGTTATGCGTTCTATGTCTGAGTATAAGATACAGATGAAAACACTCGAGTCTTATGCAAAGCAACTGCAGACGCAGTACCAAACCAAGCAACAATCTATGCAGCAGAAAATTCAAGACTACCAAGCCAACGCTGCAGATTGGGTACCGGACGTGCTCCAAGAAAAACAAAAAGAAATCAACGAATTGGATTCAGAATTAAAATCATTCCCTCAAACATATCAATTTAGTGTGCAGAGGAAACAACAAGAACTCATGTCACCACTAATGGAAAAAGTGGAGATAGCTATATCCAAAGTAGCAAAAGAAGAAAGTGTGAATTTTGTTTTCCCAGATCAATCTTTACTCTTTTCGCAAGAAAAACTTGATTTAACTGCTAAGGTAATAGCAAAGGTAAACACCGTTGAGTAACCTGTTTCAAGTTAAAAAATATTAATTATTCTTAAGATCATTCATTAATGCTTAATATTGCATTACAAAAAATAGAAGACATGAAAAAAATAATTTTTGCAGCTTTTATAGCATTGTTCTTTTTAGGTAAAGCAAATGCTCAAGACCAAGTAAAAGTAGGTTATGTGGTTGTAGATAGCGTAATGACCTCTTTGTCTGAATATCAGGCTCAAATGAAGGGTTTTGAAAGGTACTCAGCGCAACTTGATGCTGAATTGACCTCAAAGAGAAGTACCCTACAAACAAAATTCCAAGAATATCAAGAAAACGCGCCAAATTGGTTGCCAGATATTGTGCAAGAGAGAGAGAAGGAAATCCAACAGCTGCAGACTAATTTGCAAGAGTTTGCCCAGCAGGTACAAAGCAAACTTGCTGCAAAAGAGCAAGAGTTGCTCGGACCAATCTTGGTTAAGATACAACAAGGTATCGACGATGTAGCTAAGGAAAAAGGTTTTACTTTTGTAATGAATGAGCAGGTATTCCTTTATGCAGACAGTACTTATGATATTACCAATGATGTAATTGTAAAATTAGGTGGAGAGGTGAGCGCAGATGCTGCGACAAACAACGAATAAAGTTTTATAATTACACCTATAATAAAAGACCGAGTATGTTATTCAAACATGCTCGGTCTTTTTTTTACTGAGTAGTTGCTTTGGTTTTCAATAGTGTAGAAGATAGAAGGATACTGATAATGTCAGTATAAGTAGTTGATAAACCGATCTGATTCACGCAAGTACATATGCCATAATTGCCTTAGTGATGGCCTTCGAAAAGGTGGCAGCAGAAGCTGCAATCTATATGCTAAGAGCAAATATGTACAGAATGTTTCCAATTTGACACTTCACATAGTCTTTCGCTAAATTTTACTACGACGCGGTCAGCACGACGCGGTCAGCACGACGCGGTCAGCACGACGCGGTCAGCATGACGCGATCAGCATAATGGAAAAACGTTAATACATCACAAGCAGAATTAATTTTTTAGAAAAACACAAAACATAGGACTTTATGCTATTAAAAGTTACCGATGAGACATCGACAACGGCCTTGGTGCAACATGTCAAAAGCAGATTTTTAAAGAGGGCATCTACAATTGTAGTATAAATATTAAGAAGAGGCCATCTCAGATTTTTCCTTCCTTTTAGAGAATAGCTCAAGACTATATACGCACATGAAGCCGAATATGGCTAAAGCTATAGACCAAACCAACTGCGAGGGTTCATTATTGATTTCGGTGTAAGTATGGGGCAGTACATTGTTTTGGAGTAAAGGCTTTTCTACACCATGTCGATCGGTGTAATATTCCATGGTTTCTTTCCAGGGCCAAACCTTGTTGAGCGATCCTATAAGAAATCCTATAAGCAAAGCTACAGTGGTGTTGTGGTGGTTTTTAAATAGCCAACTGAGTAATCTGGAAAATGATGTGAGTCCAAACAAACAACCAACAATAAAAATTAAGATAATCTTAAAATGGTTAAAAGCTTCTGCCAGTTCTATTGCTAGCAGGCTATCAATAAAATTTTTGATAGTACCAAATACGAGTTGATAAGCCCCCATAAGAATTAATATAAAACTACCAGAGATGCCTGGCAAAATCATAGCACAAATGGCGATGGCACCGCACAGAAAAATATAAAATAGGCTTGCGCTTTCGTCGGCTATGCTTCCTATGCCGCTAATGTAATAAGCTATTGCCGTACCTAAAATCAAGGCAATAACGGGCAAAATACTCCACTTAGTAACTTGGTTGGCCACTAAAATAACTGAGGCCACGATTAAACCAAAAAAGAAAGACCAAAGCAATATGGGTTGGTTTTCTAAAAGGTAGAGTACTATTCTAGAAAGCGATAATATTGAGAAAATGATGCCTGCGAAGAGTATAGCTAAGAAGTTGCCGTTTATCTTTCTCCAAAAAGCAGCAATTTTAAATCCTGTGAGTAACTTGATGGCTTGCAGGTCAAGAGATTTTATAGAGCTGAGAAGTTCCTCATAAATGCCAGAGATAAAAGCAATAGTACCCCCCGAAACCCCTGGAACAACATCTGCCGCTCCCATGGCTACGCCTTTTAAAAAAAGTAGTATTCTATTTTTCATATAACTTAATTTATGGGGTAAAAATAGCGCAGACACACTTAGAAACCATACTTTGAGACATATTTCAAAAAAAAAGCATCTGCTTTGGCAGATGCTTTTCTGAGGTGTATCAATGATGTGATTTAAACTTTTTGTATTGTTGGTAATTCTGCAAGGTCTTGGTCAGTATCGTTATTTTCGCACTCTGATGCCTTTTTTCCGCATAAAGAACAAGTAACACCATCATTTTGCAAAAATGGACTCTGAGAGGCACAGGTGCCTTTAAATTCTCCATTTTTCAAAAAAATCAATCTCACACTCATCAATACGAAAAATAATGCGATAAAGCCGATGCCTAAAAGTATTGTTGCCATATTTTTTCTTTTTTAAACAAGGCTAAGCCTGCCAAGGTTCTAAAAAATTTATATTAACTCTTTAAGTATATTATAAACGGATTAAATTACCAAAAATGAAAGTAAATCCGATAACATATGCTTAAGATTTTAGGAGTTTAAAATTACAAATGCCGAGACCTCAAATTTAAGGCAAGCGGCTGTTTGTATTTGATTCTAATTAAATTAAAATACTTTATACGTGTAAAGGTAACGATTCTATGAAACTGTAAATGGCTATACACCTAACATTTTACCTGCTAACTCTTTCAAAAATTTTACTGCTGCCATTGCCGTCATGTCGTGCCAATCTCTATTAGGGTTAAGTTCTACAATATCTGCTCCGATAATATCTGCATTTATTTCTTGCATAAAATCTAAAATTTGTCTGCTGCTAAGGCCACCCGCTTCATGATGAGATACGCCTGGTGCAAAAGCGGGATCTAATGCATCTAAATCTAAGGTAATGTAAGTAGGGCCCACAAAGCTTAAATCTGATGCTTTAGGCAAGTTTTGCATATCAAAAACTTCGATACCGAAGCGCGCTGCTTGCTGCTTTTGATGTGGATTCCACGTTCTGATACCGATTTGTACAAACCTTCGTACCAACTTTTTTTCCATAACTCTAGCAAATGGAGAAGCATGTGAGTAAGGATTATCGTCAAAATTGTCGTACAAATCAGGGTGGGCATCAAACTGAATCAGATTTATTGGGCCGTGGTATTTGTGGTGCGCAGCTATTAGCGGAAAGCTAATAGAGTGATCTCCGCCTAGGCTGATCAACCTTTTGCCTTGTTTAAGTAATTGATATGTAAGAGGTTCTATATCCTGATAACCATTAACTAAGGAGAGTGGTAACTCAAATTCAATTTTTTCGTTTTCCACCAAATCGTAAAGCGATTCGGTACAAAAGTTTGAAGCTCCGTTAAAAAAGACTTCCTTTATTTTTTCGGGACCTTTGGCAGCACCTTTTAAAAAAGATGAATATAGGTCAAAAGCTACGCTATTAACGGTTATTTTATTGCTTTGCTCAGGCATAAGGTTCATTCACTTTCTTCGACCATCTGCTTTTCAAATTCTGGCCAGCTAAAATTATTATATGAAATTATTGAGATATAATCCCCTGCTTGTATTACAAGGTCTAGATCGGGGCAGGTTTCGGGCTCGTTATTTCTTATAATAGCAAATAGATTGCATTTTTTCTTACTTACTTTGCTAGTTGCTAAAAGCCTGTTTTGGAATTTCTCCCATGTCCAACCTACTGTGAGCTTTGGCTGTACGGTTTTTGGGTTGGCACCTTTAGAGTTAAGCAGTAATTTTTCAAAAATTTCAGACGAGTATTTGTCTTGGCATTCTTGCACCAAAGCAAAAAGCTCAAAACTTTCCATTACTTGGGTAGAATCGCAATCGCCGAACATCCAAGCATTTTTAGGATCTACCAACACATGCAAAATCCTGGTTTGTTCTTCAACAAACTTAGCTACCAAATCTACTATGGTTTTGGTGGCGCCGTCAGAGTCTGGAACTGAGGGCTTTATAGGAAACACAATTACCGCTTTATTGTCTTTTAATGCGGCCATTTCGTAAGTGCCCCTACTAAGCGTATTACCTCTTATAAAATGTACATTGGGTAAGATGGCCACAGATTCGGGTAATTGAGAAATGCTGTTATCAACAATGCAAACCCCCACGTCCTCTTCAACGCTTCTGAGCTCATTAATGAAATTGACCGATTGGTAATCTCCTGGAAAATTGAAAATTACATATCCGTTTTTAAAAGGATTTTTCATAAGACCTAATTTTTTCTTCTCTGTTAAGTGTTGGCGATAATCGAATGCGGCTGTAAAAACTGCGCCTAATATGGCTATGCCGGCTGTACAAAGAATAACTGTAACCCACCTGCCCGCTACAGTCTCCGCAGGGCGGTTGCCGTAACCTACAGTAGTGAGCGTTTGCCAGCTTTGCCAGAAAGCCTCGTTCCAATCTACACTTTCGGTAAATTTGAAAGAAACCCCAAAAGCCACAAAAATTATTAGAAAAAGCAAGGTAAGCTGTAACAACCATGTAAGCGGTTGCTGATTTCTGAATTTTCTTTTCAGATTTCTAATGACGTTAAAAATCATAACAAATCTTAAATATTTTTGTAATATATAATGAAATTATTAAATAATCTTAACTTTCAGAAGTTATATATACATCAATTGAATCGGCACTTTTTAGGTAATACTTACATAATTCTTAAATTAACGCAATTTTTTAATACTTACTTATGAACCGGGCTATTGTGGCTTTTTTTACCTTTCATTTCCTATTAATTCAATTATCTCTCCTGGTAGCAGCGCAAAATAATTTGAATTTGTCCAATGAACTGCAAATTCGCCTACAGAATTCTTCAAAAGACACCGCACAAGTGCATGCGTATCATGATGCTTGCAAAAAAGTGATTTTTTCTAATCAAATATTGGCCATAGATTATGCCCAAAGGGCTGAAGAACTTTCCATAGAGCTCAACTATTTAGAAGGAGAGGCCTACAGTCAATACATCATTGCTTATGCATATACGCTTGTATCTGATTACAAAACCGCTCTAGAATATTACCTAAAGGCACTGCGAAATTTTACCGAAACAGGTGACAAAACATACATTACTAAAACTTGTAATGAATTAGGGATTATTTATAAAGATTTAGGGGATTATGAAGAGGCTATTTCTTTCTATAAAAAAGCATTAAAAATTACAGAGGCTGTAGGAGATTTAGACTTTTCTATAAATCTGCTGATTAACTTGGGTGTGGCTAATATGAAATTAAGTGATTATAAAGCCTCAGCCTCATATCTATTTAAAGCCCTGCAGATTAGTGAAGAGCAGGAAAATTTTAAAAAGGTTGCTTTGATACACGGCAATTTGGGTAATCTTTACATGGAGCAGGAGGTTTATACGGTAGCCGAGAATCATTACTCTATTGCGCTTGCAGATTTTAAAAATACAGGCAACAAAAGAATGGAAGCCGTGGCCCTCAATAACTTAGGAAAGATTTTTACCAAGTTGGATGAAACTGACCGCGCCATTAAATACTATGATGAGGCCATCTCACTTTTTAATGAGTTGCAAGACAAAATGTCAATTGCAGACTGCCTAAAAAATCTAGGTCTGTTATACATGGGTAAAGAAGAGCAAAAAACTGCCTTAAATCATTATAAAACGGCACTTAGGTTGTATACCCAACTAGAAAATGAAGTACACTTGGCTGAATTGTACGCACTTATTGGCGGGGCATACCTGCAAGACGGCGATTTTTACAATGCCAATAATTTTTTAGACCGAGCCATTACCAATGAGAGCAGGATCACCAACAATTTAGACAAATTGGCGCTGTACGAGAATAAGTATAAATACCACGAAGCTATGGCGGGCTTTAAAGAGGCGCTTTTTTACTACAAAAAGTACGATTCTTTAAGAGAGGAGTTGCTTAATAATCAAAAGCTGCAAGAAATCAATGACATTGAGAACAGCTACCGCAGTGAAAAGCAAGAGAGGGAAAATCAGCTATTGAAAATGGAGCAAGAGCAACAGCAGGAGGTAATAGGAAGAAAGGAAATACTCAATAAGTTTTTGTTGGTGGGTATCGTATTTTTTCTCATAACCGTGGTGCATTTTTTCCGGCTCTATAAAGCTAAGCAAAAAACCAATAATTTACTTGAAGAGAGAAATACGAAGATTGAGCGGCAGAAGGCAGAAATTGTACGTATCAACTCAGATCTAGAAACCTCTCAAGATCATTTAAGGGATGCCAACGAGCATTTGCACGAGCTCAATCAAAAACTTAACAGTATTCTAAAGAAAAAGACCAGTCAATTAAACCAAACCAGCGAGGAACTCGACACTTTCTTTTATCAATCTTCTCATGCTTTAAGGCGCCCCTTGGTGCATTTTAAAGGATTACTAGAAATTCTGAAATTAGAAAAAGAAGAAATTAAGCTGGTAGATATATACGATAAACTAGATTATACTTTTAACCGGATGGACGTGATGCTAAGTAAATTGGTCATGGCCAGTGAAGTAAATCTAGAACGCATTAGAGATCAAAAAATCGAGTTTAAGAAAATTGTAAATTCGATATGGGTTTTCTTAGGTCTAAAATACGATACCAGCCACATGGAACTTAACATAACAGTACAAGAGGACTTGGTATACCAAAGTAATGCAAAACTAATTGAAATTCTCTTTCAGAATTTGTTAGAGAATGCGATAAATTTTAAGGCACTTCCCGAGCTGCGCAAAGCTAAGATCAATATTTCTGTAATAGAGGAAAATGCTTATCTAAAAATAATTTTCAAAGATAATGGCATAGGCATTCCACAAGATCAATTGCCAAAAATATTTGGTATGTTTACCGTTTCTAGCCATCTTTCTGAGGGCTTTGGTTTGGGGCTTTACATTGTTAAAAAGGTAGTTAGCAAGCTAGGTGGCAATGTACAGGTTAAAAGCGAAGAAAACGAGTATACTTCTTTTACGATTATATTGCCAAAGCAAAAAGCGCTTTACCTAGAAGAGTTAAAGTTGATAGATCGTGCAGAGTAAAAAAAATCAGAAAAGCTTTAGTTGTTCTTTATCGTCTTGGCCTTTGTCCGAATCTTTCTCTTTTTTCTTCTCTTCTTTATATTCTACAGGGTCATCTTTAGAGATGAGCTTAACCTTCATTACTTTATCGTAAGAAAGTTTATTGCCCAGTGCTTTCCAGCCTTTTACATCAATAAATTCGTTTAACTCGATGTTGCTCCAAAGCACCTCTTTTTTACTGTTTTTGGTCTGTACCTCAACAACAGGCTTTTTCTGTGTAGTAACTACAACCAACCTTGAGCCTGCATTTTCACTTATAAAAGAATACTTTTTATCCATGCTAGAGGTCTCGATTTGGAACCTCTTTACGTAGTAGTCCTTGTTTTTGCCATCGTAGTGAACTACTGCTACCGCCCCTTCGGGATCATATTTTCTTATATGTACAATGTTTCGGTAATCGTATCGGTTGGTGAGTTCGAAATTAGTAAGTTCGTACTCACCTGTATTGTAAAAAACTATGATTTTGTCTTCTTCTTTGAATTTGCCCAAATAGGTGCCGTTTTCATCTTTATTGATGGTACCTATGGCATCATCGTACCAAATATCTACAGCATCTAGTGTGGAGACGCCTTCTCTTTTGAGTTTTATTTTTCTGATGGGGTATTTGGTTAAAATATTGCCTTGTGCACCGCGCCCTTTTATTTCGAGGTCGGCAAAATCGTAATCAAAAACTTTGGTACGCGCTTTACTGCTGTTGGTCAGCAGCACGGTTACCAATTCGGCTTCGCCATTGGGGTTAGCAGTAAAATAAAGCACTTTACTGCCTTTGGTGCCTTTGGTAAGGTTGTATTCTCGATCTCGGGTTACGGCCAATATTTGGAAACGCTTTACCCGAGAAATGCCTGATTTACCGTCGCGGTAGATCAGGTTGTATACCTTGCGTTCATCTCCTTTAATAAATACCTCTGTATGAATGATGTTTTTGCCCACAAAAACCTTATCTGAAATTTTAGTAACCATACAGACGCCGTCTTGTCTAAAGACTATTATATCGTCTATATCTGAGCAATCGCTTACGTATTCATCTTTTTTAAGGCCGTAGCCTATAAAACCTTCTTTTCGGTTAACGTATAGCTTGGCGTTGTTTGCGGCAACCTTGGTGGCGGCAATCGTGTCAAAGGTATTTATTTCGGTTTTGCGTTCTTTGCCTTTGCCGTACTTTTTAAGTAAGTTCTCAAAATAGGCAATGGCGAACTCTACCGTATTCTCAAGATTGTAGTTAACTTGTTCGAGTTCTTCGCTCAATTTCCGCATGAGCTCATCGGCCTTAAAGGTATCGTATTTAGAAATGCGTTTTATCTTGATCTCTGTAAGGCGAATGATATCTTCTTGGGTAATGGTCCTGTAAAACTCCTTTTTGTATGGTTCTAGACCTTTGTCAATGGTTTCGAGCACCGCCTCCCAAGTTTCGCATTCTTCTATATCGCGATAGATTTTATTTTCGATAAAGATTTTTTCGAGTGAGGAAAAAAGGAGTTTTTCCATAAGTTCTCCTTTTCTTATTTCTAGCTCGCGTTTTAATAGTGCTAAAGTTTGCTCTGTGCAGAGTCTTAAAATTTCGCTAACGCCAATAAATCGAGGTTTTTCTTCGATAATTACACATGCGTTAGGAGAGATAGAAACCTCACAATCTGTAAAAGCATAGAGAGCGGCAATGGTTACATCAGGAGACTGCCCTTGTGATAGGTGCACCTCGATCTCTACATCTTTTGCCGTATTGTCTACTAGCTTTCTGATCTTGATTTTGCCTTGGTCATTGGCCTTAATAATAGAATCTATCAGGCTTTGTGTAGTGGTGCTAAAGGGGATTTCTTTGATCAGTAAGGTCTTGTTGTCCTTAGTGTCTATCTTGGCCCTTACCCTTATTTTTCCCCCTTTCAAGCCATCGTTGTAGTTAGAAAAATCGGCTAGGCCGCCTGTAGGGAAATCTGGATATACGTTAACTTTTTGACCTTTTAAGATTTTAACAGATGCTTTTAGCAGTTCGCAAAAGTTGTGGGGCATGATCTTAGTGGCCAAGCCCACAGCAATACCTTCGGCACCTTGCGCCAAGAGTAATGGAAATTTTACTGGCAGTGTAAGAGGTTCTTTTTTTCTGCCGTCGTAGGAGAGTTGCCATTCAGTAGTTTGTGGATTAAAGACTACCTCCAAAGCAAATTTAGAAAGCCGTGCTTCTATGTATCTTGAGGCAGCTGCCCTGTCACCTGTTCTTATGTCGCCCCAGTTTCCTTGAGTGTCTATCAGCAAATCTTTTTGCCCAATATTTACAATGGCATCTCCTATGGAGGCGTCGCCGTGTGGGTGGTATTGCATGGTAGAACCTATAATGTTGGCCACTTTATTAAAGCGTCCATCATCCATCTCCTTCATGGCGTGCAATATCCTTCTTTGTACTGGCTTTAGTCCGTCTTCTATGGTAGGCACCGCTCTTTCTAAGATTACATAGGAGGCGTAATCCAAGAACCAATTCTCATACATCCCCGCAACTGGAGTCACATTGTGCGTGCTGTGCTTTTCTTTATCTTCTCCGTTTTCCAATTTCTTTAAGGGTTAACTCAAACTTTACAAATCTAAAACATTAAGGAAATATTAAAAACTCAATGTAGCGCAGTTTTAAAAGGTTTTTTATTAATGTGGGCCCATACAACATATTTAAGAAATTGTAGCAATACAAAATTCTGCATCAGTCAGAGTTAAGTGCGCCTAAAGATTTGGGTAGAAGTTGTACCATTGCTTTGGGGCTTGTTTTAATGACAATTGCCAAAAAATATGTAAAAATGCACTGTTAATTTTTTATTAAAAAAAAATTTATTAAGATGAAATAAAGGAAAAACTCTAAATTTAAGGGGAATGTAATTTTTTAAAATTTTTAGCGGCGATAGAAGTGTATATAAAGATAAACATATTTTAGTATACTTTTTCAACTCTTAAATTTGTGTATCTAGGCACTCATTAAACTTTCAACAACAGATTCATCTTTGGTTTATCTATCATTTTTAATTTTTTAGGTATTTATTTATCAAAATACCTTGGTAGGGTTCAATATAGTTTGCACTTCAATTTTAGTTCAATGCAGAACTAATCTACACTGATTTATTAGCTAGTAAATTTCCTTTTAAAAGAGATATTACACTCTTATAATTATCTTGACATAAATCGAATGAATACAATCCAATATTTTTTTCTTAATCTTTTTGGTACAGATGACTTCCCGGCACGGTGGTTCTGTGGCAAATGGTCAGATTTTCATGGTTGGCTTTACATCATATCTAATTTAGTTGTTTGGATGTCTTATTTTGCCATACCTATTTCTTTAATATATTTTGTAATTAAGCGAGACGACCTGCCCATGAAGCGGGTTTTCGTGCTTTTTATTTTCTTTATCTTGTTTTGTGGCACTACACACTTTATAGATGCGATTATTTTTTGGGTGCCGGTTTATCGTTTAAATGCGGTAATGTTGTTTTTTACAGCAGTAGTATCTTCTATAACAGCTTTTACTATGTTTTCTGAAATACCAAAAGCAGCACAGCTAAAATCACCCCAACAATTGCAGAAAATCATAGATCAGAGAACTCAAGAACTACAAGAGGCCAACATTGAACTAAAAAAAAGTAGGGAGATTTTTAAGAAATTAGTGGATAACAATCCGGATGTTATCTCAAGATTGGATGAAGACTACAAATATTTATTTGTAAATAAATCGGTAAATACTTACAGTGATTTAGATCCTGAATCCTATGTCGGTAAAACACATGAAGAATTGAGCTATCCTGAGCCCACAAGAGATTTTCTCGAAAGAAACATAGACAAATCTTTGGGTGCAAAGCAAATTATAAAAGAAAAGCTTGTGGCGGTTGACCAAAAAAACATAAAGCGTGTGCACGAAGTGGTATTTGTGCCATTAGACAATGCATATGAAGAAAAAAAAGAAATCATTACCATAGCGCGGGACATTACCAAAGAAGAAGAAGCCAAAGAAGCCTTGGATGAAAAGATAGCTCAACTGAACGAACAATCAGAAACGCTTAGGCGGCAGTACCAACAGCTAGAAGAATTCTCTTACATTGTATCTCACAACCTACGTTCGCCCGCAGGCAATTTAACTGCCCTTTATCAAATCATAGATGAAGAAGATGATCCCGATACAAAAGCGATGTATTTTGAAAATGCGAAGAAAGTAGCCTTTAACCTAAAGCAGACCATCGAAGATTTAACCGAAGTAATTACTATTAAACTTGCCAAAGATTATGAGTATGCAGAGGTATCTTTAAGCGACACATTGCAAAAAGTAAAAGATTCTCTAAAAAATGAAATTACTGTTAAGGATGCGGAGATAAAAGCTGACTTTAAAGTTTCCAAAGTAAATTTCAATAAAGTGTATTTGGAGAGTATTTTGCAAAATCTGCTGACCAATGGATTGAAATACGCCGACCCTAAAAGAAAGCCAAAAGTCTTATTTACTTCAGAAAAAGCAGCAGAAGGTGTACAAATTAATTATAATGACAACGGTTTAGGCTTAGACATGGCCAAGCATGGCGAAAAGTTGTTTAAACTCAATAAAACCTTTCATGGCAATAAAGATGCCCGTGGCGTGGGTCTTTTCATCACCAAAAACCAGATAGAGTCTTATGGCGGTAGCATAACAGCCAAAAGTGAGGAAGGAAACGGGATGGAGTTTAGCATCTTTTTACCAGATCAAAATCTAGACAATGACTAAAAATTGTTAGCATTTTTAAATAGAAGTGCAAAGCTTAAGAATGAGTGCATAAGTTTGGGCGTTACCGGCTAAACTTTCATACTTATGAACAACTCCTTAAAAATTAAATCCCTAAGCATTGTCAATTTAATGCTTTTATTGCATACTGTGAGCGCCTCAACTTTCTTAGATGATTTCGGTAAAGTAAGCCATCGAGAACTAATAGAAAATCAAAATAGCATTGACGCCTCAGCACCCGCAGCCTACTTTTATGATAAAGGAAAATCATCTTTTTCTTATGAAGAGTACAGAGGTTTTGTAATTACCTTTGAAAGGGCCGCTCGGCTAAAAATCTATAAAAGAGAAGGTGTTGACTACGCCACCGTAGCCATACCCCTCTATAAAAAAAATAGCAGAGAAATTGAGCTGCTCAAAGATGTTAAAGCGGTTACCTATAACTTGCAAGATGGAAAAATAGAAAAAACACCAGTTTCTTTTAAAGATGTATTTGAGCAGGATTTAAATGAAAATTGGGTAATTAAAAAATTTACCTTTCCTAAAGCCAAAGAGGGTTCAGTTCTAGAATTTTACTACAAAGTTGAGACCCCCTTTTTATTTAACTTGCAAGATTGGGAATTTCAGCACGAAATACCGGTAGCAAAAAGTGAATATGAAGTAGGCATCATTCCATTTTACGAATATGTAATCAATAAAAAAGGCAGCTTAGAGATAAAAGACGAGGAACCAAAAGTAACGGGCATAAGCCAGCGCTTTAATGGAATTGAATACAAAACCATGCTTTACAAATGGAAACTTGAAAATGTGCCACCTTATTATGAAGAAGATTTTATGACTTCTAGAGAGGACTATATAGCCAAAGTAGAATTTCAGTTAGCCAAAGTAAACCGCCCCGGAAGAGGAAGCACCGATTACATGAACTCTTGGCAGGATTTGGTGAAAAGATTGATAAGGGATACGGACTTTGGTAAATATCAAAAAAAGATTGACATCGATTTGCCTAACGGATTGGTAGACAATAAAATGGACGATTTGTCAAAAGCCAAAGCCATACATCACTTCGTAAAAGAAAACTTTACATGGAATGGCAGAAACTCCATTTATCCAGATAAAAGTAATAAGGAGATTGAAGAGCAAAAGGAGGGCAACTGTACGTCTTTGAACTTACTATTGTGTGCCTTATTCGAGAAAGAAGGCATTAAAGCTTATCCAGTTCTTTTAAGCACAAGAGAACACGGCAAGGTCAATTTTTCATATCCTTTTATCAATAGCTTTAATTATACGGCTGCTGTTGTACAACTCGAAAATGGGTATGTGTTTTTTGATGCTACTAGAGAAAAATTGCCTGCAGATATGTTGCCTTATGAGTGTAGAAACGGTCAGGGGTTGATTTTGGAAAAATCATCGCCTAAAATGATTGATCTTGCTGCCGACAATTACCTTTATCGGGTAACCAATCTTGCCAATATGTTGATAGATGAAGCGTCTGGTGAAATAAAGGTACATGTCAAGATTTCGGCTTATGATTATGCCGCTTATGAGTATAGAACCGCATATGCTAAAAATCCTGATGGCTTTATAAGAGAACTAAGTGATGGTTATGAAGCATTTGACGTGAATGTAAGCTCAGATGACGATTTGGAGAAGCCATTTGTGGTAAGCTATGTGGTAAAAATGCCAGAGGCTTTTAAATCCATAAATTACTTACCGCCTGTGCTATCTGGAAAAATCGAAGAAAATCCATTTAAACTACCCGTAAGAACCTACCCGGTCGATTTCAATTATAAAAGGGTACAAGACTACATGTTTTCATTTAGGATCCCCGAAGGCTATGACCTTGCTGAATTTCCAGAAAGTGAAAAGATAACCCTTGCAGATGGGCAGCTCTATTACAATTATAAAAGCTTATACAACCCAACTTTACGGCAGTTTCAACTCTCAAATAGATTTGTGATAGCCAAGCCTTTGGTGGAGGCAAAATACTATCAGGAGCTCAAAGAATTTTACAGCGAAGTAATACAAAAACTCGATGAAACACTGGTAGTAAAATCCGTGGAATAGCCTCGGTCAATAACGCGTAAGCAAGATAGACTGTTGAAAGACTTTGGTTTCTTCACCTGCTTGGTTTCTAAACTTGATGTATACGGTCTTTTTACCTTGTCCGGCTTGTAGTTTCCAGCTTTTGATGTTTTTGTAACTTTCCCAAGAAGCGTTGTCACTGAATTGCGGTGTGTTAGATACCATCATTTCAGTGGCGCCTTTTGCGTAGATTTTTAAACTCACATCTGCTCTACTTGTCATTTTGGATCGATCATTGATCAAAAATCCAGAAAACTCCACAGGTAAAACCGTAATTAATTTTAAAAATCGCGATTGGGCTTGGTTTAAGGTTGCTTCTTCTGATAAAGCGTCCAATTCTGCTCTTAAAACCTCGCTATAGGTTTTGTCATTGGCCAAAGGGTATCGCTTATCTAATAATGTTTTTGATAAGGCTGCGGCAGATGTAAAGTCGTTTTTTTGTAGGTGCGCCAAAACTTTGGTTTTATTTACCCAGGTTTCTTTTGGCGCAATTTCTAACATTTGATCAGCCAATAAAATTGCACTGTCAGGTTCTTTTTTGTAAACGAATTCATTGGATAAATACCCTTTGGCTATGGCATATGCTTTCTTAATATTTACATCCTCACTAAAATTTTCGAAAGCCTCTAAAGAAAGACGATGCAGTGAATTGGCCTTTACAAAGCGATTGGCTTTTTCGGCAGACTCATAATCATTAAAGGCCGATTTGATTAATTTCAAATAGTCATCAAGAGATTTGCCTTTAGGAACCTCCTTAATGGGTTCAGTTTTATTGGCTACTTTTTCTTTGGCGTTGTCTACTTGCTCTTTTTGACTTTCCTTTTTGGCAGTTGGTGCCTGCGCCAATGCGTCCTTATTGTTGTTAGTGCCCGCTTCACTCTGAAATTTCTCAAGTTTTGTCCTTAAGTTTTTGTAAAGGTCTTTTTCAATTCCGAATCGATTGAGTTGTTCATCATTTAGATTGGGCACGTTTCTCTTTTCCATGTTTTTAAGTACCCATTCAGTCTTTAAATGATAGGTGACAATCTCATCATTCTCAGTCTTGGCATAAATGATTTGTTTCTCAGAGTCGTAATGTAAGCCTACAAAGTTTTTGTCGCTCTTAAATGTGGCTAATTTCTCGCCTTTACTATTAAAATAGTCAATATTATTGGGGTCTCTCAGCAAGGCTACATCTCCTTTTTTACCAATTACTTTTTCATCCCAACCCTTTAAGTTGTCAATAGTGCTTTCGGCAACCGTATCGCCTTTAAATGTTTTATAGAAGGTGTCAAAAAGGGCAGCTTGGGCCATTTCATTGGTGGTGTCTGCCTCATAGGCAAGTGCGGCAATCCTTAAGCCCATCTCTACAGATTCTTCACATTGCACCGTATTGGCTTTGGCTATTAACTCATTTGAGTTGGCTAATTGGATATTCTTTAAGGCTTCGCGAGCTGCTATCTTTTCTTGTTGGTTGTAGTAAAGCGCCAAGGACAAAGTCGAGCTTACCAACACAAAAACAATGATTGCTGCTACACGGCGGTAATTCCTGTAATTATTATATTTCCTCGATTTAGAGATGTATTCTTTTTGAATGTTGGAAGCCGGTGGTTCTAGGTTTTTCTGTTCTGCTGTTTTTAACCATGATTCGGCTTCTCTTAAGGCGCTTCCCATTAAAAACAGGTCATTGTTTCTATTGTTCTCTCGCCAGTTTACGGCCTTTGTAGTGTACTCGGTGTGCTTAGAAAGGTAATTTTGATCAGTAACAAGTGCTGCCTCTAATTTCTCTAAAGATGTTTCGAACTGACTTTCATCATCGAAATAAATCCAGTTTAACTTTTGTATTTCTGGATGTAAGCTATCCTCAAGCAATTCTGCATTGGGCATAATATGCAGTATAGGGATGATCCTTTTTTTCAGTTCTACAGCTAATTGTATTTCCTGCATGCAATACAAGGAAGCTACGGCATGTGGCGAGATAATAAATATAAAATTATCTGAGTTTTTAATGCCTTCATTA
>CAKZMZ010000051.1 GCA_937129345.1 uncultured Thalassovita sp.
GTGCCCCGCAAGGGTTATTATTGGCTTTTGAAACAAAGTAAAAATTAGCCTTTATACTCATAAATAGGCTTTTATAAGAAAAAAAATATTTTTTGCTTTTGGGGTGGGAAATGTCAGATAGAAATAGTCTTATTGAGATTTGTGTGATAATTGAAGCTTGGTTAAGCCTCTGAAATAAGTTCTTGTATTTAACTTACTACTGCTCAGCTTCTAGCAGAGAATCTAAATGCTGCCTTAATTGCTTTGATTCTTCCAATACCATTTCGTAATTATCTACTTTTTGATTGACCAATGAACTGTATATGATCAGCTTGTTGATCAAAATAGGAATCTCTTCTTCATCAATTATTTTCATATTCATTAAATCTGCATGGTTGGATAACCAAATCAGCAATTCATCAGTAAAAAAATTTACTTGCAACTCTCCTTTTGCGATGCTTTCTTCCGCCAATCCCTCATAATGATAGGTTAACTTTTTTTGCAGTGTTAAATCATCAATCAAACTTATTTTACCAGAAGCTTTCATAGAATTAAATGTAGAGGTAGTGGGTGTATAATTTTCTAGCTGAAGGATGGTTGGTAAGCTAGCATTCGCCCTCTCTAAATCATTTTTGACAAACAGCTCCAATAAGGTATCAAGATTTTCTTGGTGTTGTATGTTTACAGGGATTTGGTATTCTTCGTAAGTCTCTATATCTGCCGAAAGGTCGTTCACCAAAGAGCGCATCAATACCAAACTTTCCTTTCTATCTCGGTTTTCCTCTGCTTTTTCATCTACATAAAAAGCTAAGTACACCCCAAGAATTACCCCTATAAAATTAAAAAGGTGGTTAAACCAATGGTATCTTAATTTCATGAGTGCAAGTTTTTATCTCTAAATATAAAAGTAAAGGATGTAAATCTAGCCCCTAAAACATTTAGAGATTTATCAGAAAATGAAGTAAAGTTGGTTTTAAACTCGGTATTTCCTATTTGTAGATACCAACTTAATAACTTATTTAAATCATTTCGATTTTAAAGCGAATCACAAGAACTGCTCTCTCAATTGCTCCCGTTTTGTATATGCATTTTGTCAATATTCTTTATGGCTTTCTAACCATTCAGATCTTTTCAAGTCAGGTAAATGTTTGATCTTAAATTCCTCAAAAACTGCTTTAAAACCTTCACCATCAGGACTTGCTGCCATCATACCCACTTTTACAGGAATATTGCTTTTAAAATGACATAGATTACTCATTGTATAATTTTTACCATCCAAAGAATAAAATATTTCAACAGCATCTAATCGCCTAATGGCTTTGATCCATACAGACTTTGGTTGTTCTGATAATTCTATAACACTCCAACTACTTTTGGTGTCGGTAATAACAGTGCTATAATTGTATTTGCCATCAACGTATTCGATGCCTGTTTTTATCCATTGCATTTCGTCAATACGCAGCATCATGCCCATTTGGTCAAAACGAGTTTTATATTCTCCTGTAATTTTTAAGGTTGCCTCAAACTCACCTCCTCTTAAAGTATAATAAAAGGGACCATCATCTACTGTAAACCCATAGTGAGTTTCTCGCCAATAGTCAGATTGAGGCGTCACGAACATTTCTAATTTATCCTCTAATGCCTTCCATGAGATAGGTTCATTTAACCAATTCATTTTATCCAAGTTTTGTGAAGACGCGTTTAGCGCTATCAATAATAGCACGGGCAAAATTACTAGTCTCATTTTCATTACTTTCAGTGTTTTATTCAATTACCATTAACTACATGGTAAGCACCCTACAATTTAATAGTAGCTTGTACAAAAAACAACCGCTAAGTTGCAGAAAGGATTGAAAATGAAAGAAAGTGGCACGGCCTTCTTACTTCTTGTTATCAGCTTTTCGCTTTATTGCTGGTACAATAAAATCTCGAAGTAGCCTATTGGTATCGTAATTTTCACCTACATAGACCACAACCGTATTGAATTCTGGTATTACGGTAATAATTTTTTTTGAAGGTGGGTATGATCCTCTAAAAAAGAAATTTTTTACCCCTATATTTCTCGAAATCCAAAATTGGTATCCATAGCCATACTGCTCGCTCACGGTTATTTTATTTTCTGTAGCTCTGCCAATCCAGTCTCTTGCTATGAGTTGTTGCTCCTGCCACTTTCCTTGTTTTAATAGCAAGTAGCCTAATTTAGCCATATCATGCATTTTCAGATGCAGTCCCCATCCAGCTTTTAGTATTCCCTTGGGAGTTGTGTCCCATTTGTAATCAAAAATCCCTAGTTTGCTGAATAGGCTATCTCTGGCAAAATCGGACAAGCTTATTTTCGATGCCTTATGGAGTATAGAAGAGATAACTTGCGTGCCACCACTATTGTAATGATAAATCTCACCAGGTTCGTGTTCAAAATTTCTTTGAAATACATATCTAGCCCAATCATCAGTCTCTGACATGCCCAATACGTCTGTCCCATCAATTCCTCCTCTCCATGTAAGACCGCTGCTCATAGACAATAAATGTTTGACCTTTATTTTATTTATTAAGGTATCATCGGTTTGATATTCTGGAAAATAGCTGATAGCAGAACGGTTCTCTTGTAACTGCCATTGGTTTTTGAATACCATCCCGAATAAAATTGATATTACACTCTTGGTACACGAGTTTACATGAATTAGGCTGTCTTTCCCATATGGCGCTTGATGAGATTCATGAACGATATAACCGTCTTTAATAACCAGTAATGAATGTTTTTCCGTAACAGAATCTCTTATACTTTCAAGAAATTTTCCACTAATATTAGCTGCTGCATAATTTTTATATTGCCATTCTCTCGTGGGCCAAATATTCGAATCATCCAATGAGGTCAAACTTTCTTTATCTTGACAAGAAATTGAAATAAATACAAGCAGGTATATTTTCCAGAATCTCATTTACAACGATTGAGAGTACATTTGGCCGTCCACATCGCGCAAAATAGCCCTAACAGGTTTTTGAAACTAACATATCATTATCCATGAAACCCACAATGCTATTTTTTTTTTATGCTTTGTTTCAAGTTATTATTTTTTATTTTAATTGCTCGCACATACTACTGGACATAAAATTAAGAAGAGAATCATTTTGAGTTTGAGGATAGTCATAATGCAGTTATTTTTTTATGTAAAGCCCTAAAATTTTTACTATACAAACCTAAAGCATCCTCTTAGAATGTTATATTTTAATGTACGTTGTTTTAGATAGTTTTTCGCGATATTTTTTCTCCAGTGCACTGGCAAAAGCCACTTTATCTTTCCGTAATAATTGCATTGCTTCTCCATTTATAATGGTCGGGTGAATATCCCTGAGGTAATTATCGCTCCAAGTAGCAAGCTCCACAAGTAAAGGAGTTAAAGCCAAGCCCTTATCGGTTAAGAAGTAAAGGTTCGTCTTTTTGTTATCCGGTCGCTTGGTTTTAATGATGATTCCCACCTCCTCCAAAAGCTTGAGTTTGGTCGAAAGAATATTGGTTGCAATAGCTTCTTCGCTTTCCGCAAAGTCTTTAAAGGTTTCCTTCCCTTCGATTAGCATCTGCTTTATAATCACCAGCATCCACTTATCGCCCAAAACGTCGAGGGCTGAAGTAAATGGGCAGCTGCATCGGAAATTTAGTGGCATAGGTTGATAGTTCGTTGATTTTTACTTGCAAAACGCAACTTATTTTAATAATTGCTTGCAAAAAGAAAGTTATTATTATAATATTGCTTGCAAAACAAAAGTAATGATTAATCTTCAAAGAGTAAAAGTAATGAGAAAAGTAATCATCGTCTTGGGTCTTGCAGCTCTTCTAGCTTCCTGTGACTCAGCAAAAACACAGTCCATAAATGAACGTAATCAATCAAAAATCACAACAATGAGTAATAAAGAAATCGTAGGCACTTTCTTAGGTGCCGTTGCCAAACAAGACGCTGAAACCATGCGCAAATTTGCTAATGACAACTACATTCAGCACAATCCCTTTATTCCTACAGGCTTAGAGCCATTCATCGGTATGTTACCCGTTTTAAAAGAACACGGCACCTATGCCGAAAACGTGCGGATGTTTCAGGATGGGAAC
>CAKZMZ010000052.1 GCA_937129345.1 uncultured Thalassovita sp.
TGCCTACAGACAGCTTGAAAGTTGTAATATCTGAAGTCGACTTTAGTAAAAATGATATATTTGTATTAGCAACAGATGGTTTTTATTCTGCCAAACCCAGTTTTGAAAAAGACATGATTGAGCTTTTAGAAGCTAAAGATTTAGAAGGGCTATTTTATCAAACATTTAAAAAATACTCATGGTCTGCAGATGATGACATGACTATTATTTTGTTGAGAAAAAAGTTATTTTTTAAATCTAAAATTTTGATTTTTTTGTCTCTGCTGTTCGGCATATTTTATTCCGAATCAAATATCGTAGGATTTCCAAATCCGACTGCGAAATATTTAATAATGTTGCGATTCAACAGGGAACGGTTCAAATAATTCGAAGGTTTTGAGTACTTTTATTCATCTTGCTTGTTAGGAGGATAGTGTTCATTAAACTTCCAACATTCTTTGATGGCAATGCCATTCAAGAATATAAGAGCATTTCTCTCAATTATCAAGCACAAAAAAATGATTTCTTTATCCTAAGTTTAAACTTTTTTTACCCCGCTAAAATTGACTATCTTCAATTAAGAATAATATACATTTAAGATGACGCTTACTAATGATCGCTACATAAATCTTTTCACAGATTTTGGTTTTAAAAAACTATTTGGAGAGGCTCCTAATAAAGAATTACTGATTGCCTTTTTAAACGAGTTGCTTCAAGGAAAAGAAAGAATTGAGGATTTAAGCTATCTTAAAAACGAACGCTTGGGAAATAGTGAGGGTGATAGAAAGGCTGTATATGACCTATACTGTACTAATGAAAAAGGTGAAAAAATCATCATTGAAATACAGCGAGTAAAACAAGAATTCTTTAAGGACCGGAGTGTTTATTACTCTTCATTTGCTATACAAGACCAAGCCATAAAAGGAAAAGACTGGAAATATGAAATGGCTGCTGTATATACCATTGCAATCATGGATTTTATATTTGATACTACAAATCAAGATAAATTTGAACATAGGATTAAGTTAATAGATGAGCAAACCCATAAGGTCTTTTATGATAAATTGACTTACCTGTATATAGAAATCCCCAAGTTTAAAAAAGAACTGCCCGAATTAGAAAATGATTATGATAGATGGCTTTTTGCTTTTAAGAACCTACATAGGCTAAGAGAAATGCCAAAAGAACTAGAACAGGGCATTTTCAAAAAATTATTTGAGCTAGCCGAAATTGCAACAATGGATGAAAAGGAGCGGTCTGTTTATGAAGACAGCCTTAAAGACTATAGGGATTTGAGAAGTGCCATAGCTACCTATTTTAAAGATGGGTTTAATGATGGAAAAAAAGCAAGGGAAATTGAAATTGCATTACAGATGATAGCAAGCGGAGAGTCCATAGAAAAAATCATTCTATATACTGGATTAAACCGAGAAGAGATTGAAAAATTGAAGTGATAGATATTTGGTTTGCCAAAAATAATCTCCTGATTTTGCTCAATTCATAGTTCAAGGAATTAAAATACCACTTTTTGTGAGAAATAAATCAATATGGCCGTAGGATTTCCGCCACTTTCAACAGCAACTTTTAGTTACCAAAGATTCAACCCCACTCAGTTTTTAGTGATGGCAGTACATGCCATGCAACAAGCAGGCTGGTCTGTAGAATTGGCCAGCAAAGAGGGCGTGGCGGCTAGAACCGCGCCTACTATCAAAAATCCGGGGCAGCGTATTGTTCTACACTTAGGCGAATACGAAGTAAAGGCATATAGCTTTTCACTCGGCAACCAACTAAACGATGGCGGCGCCAATCAAGAAAACTTAGCTACACTCAGCCAAAATTTAGAGAAGCTGGCTAAACATGCAGACCTAGAACAACTCAACCTAGCTTTCCTTTCTTTAAAAGAGCATTTGCACAATGATCCAAAACATCCTTTATTAAAAGTACCCGATTCGCCCAAAAAGCAAGTAGAGCTAGCGCTCGCAAATTTTGCGCATTCAAAATACTTGAGTGTCACTTACCTGATCATCGCCATCAATTTTTTAATCTATGGCGCTATGATTTTAAGGGGTTTAGATTTTTTGACTCCCGACCCTTTAAAGTTAATAGACTGGGGCGCTAATATCCGTAGCCATACGCTTGATGGACAATGGTGGCGATTGCTTACTTGTACCTTTTTACATTATGGTCTTTTGCATATCGGTATGAATATGTGGGTACTGTCAGACATTGGCCTTTTTGTAGAAAAAATAGTGGGCAAATGGCAGTTTTTAGGTGCCTATTTACTAGCAGGTTTAGCAGGTAGCATGGCCAGTTTATGGTGGCACGAGCAAGTTGTAGGTGTTGGGGCTTCAGGCGCTATTTTTGGCCTGTTTGGTGTTTTCTTAGCGCTCAATGCTACAGGTCACATAGACCGAGTGATGAAGCAAAATTTGCAAAGAAAAATCCTCTTTTTCATCTTGATAAGTTTGGGTATTGGTTGGATTGTGCCCCAATTTGATAATGCCGGGCACATAGGCGGACTTTTGGGCGGTATAGTCACTGGAGCGTTTATGCTTCCTAAATTATTGAGAAAAGGCCCGCAAGTTATTAGAAAATATCCGCTGCCTTTTGCCTCTTTGGTCATCATTCCTGCTGTAGTTCTAGGCTTGGCATTTACCTCCAACTGGCAGGTACATTACGATAGGCTCATAGATCAGTTTTCTGAAAACGAAAAAGCAGCCATGGAATACTACAGTTTTTCAGACGAGACCGCTCCCGAAGCAAAAACTTCTTTTCTAGAAAACAAAGGGATTCCTGCGTGGCAAGAAAATGAAGAAATTGCAACCGAAATTCTGGAATTATATGGCTTGCCTCCCAACTATATTTCCCGAGGGGAACTGCTCAAGCAGTATGCACAGCTAAGAACTACTCAATTTGAAAAGCTATTGCAGAGCATCGCCGTTAAAAATACAGCTACCAACAATGAGTTGGCGAGGTTGAACCGAGAAATCAGGGATATTTTAATAAGAATGGATCCTGACAATCCTTCTAATTTGCTGAAACGTGCAGAAGATAGAATGAAGTCTGGAGATTACGAAGGCGCGTTAGAAGATGCCAATACTTTAATTACCATGCTGCCCAATAGAACCGAATTGTATGATTTTAGGGCAAGGGTATACCGACGCATGCAGCGCTTTGAGGAAGCCGTAGAAGAATACAACAGGATTATTAGCAGAGGAGGTGCCAACGCAGACACTTATATTGACAAGGGTTTTTGCTTATCTAGGTTGGGCAAGCACCAAAATGCAGTAGCCACTTATGAAGAAGCTTTGCAAAAAACACCCAACAATGCCAT
>CAKZMZ010000053.1 GCA_937129345.1 uncultured Thalassovita sp.
ATAAGGCTTCCAAATCAGAAGGGTAGCGACGGTATTCTGGTGCCGCTTGGGTATACACTTTAAAAAACCGACCAAAACGAATGAAGCCTTGTTCGTAAGTACTACCAATGAGAATATTGAGATTTTCCATGGCTTTACCAATAGAAACGCCTTTTTGCATGGCGGCCTGATTGTCAATCTCCAACTCGTATTGCGGATAATTGGCCGCAAAGAAGGTGAATAAACCTTTGAGCTCTTTTCGTTCTTGGAGCGCCGCTAAAAAATCTTTGTTGATTTGATCAAACTCTTGATAATCGGTCTCTCCTCCCGTTTTATCTAGCATACGCAGTGAAAAACCACCCGATGAACCAAAACCAGGAACGGCCGGTGGCTCAAAAAATTCGATTACCGCGCCTAAGTCCTTGGCTTCATGCTCTAGTTCTTCCATAATTTCATGCACCGAATGCTCGCGATCGTTCCATGGTTTTAAGTTTACCAAACAAGTACCCGCATTAGAACCCCGTCCTTCGGTCATGATTTCATAACCTGCTAAAGAGGTTACAGATTCAATATCTTCAACTTCTTCGGCAATTTGTTGCAGCTCTTGGGCAATTTTGTTGGTGTACTCTAAGGTGGAGCCCGGAGGGGTTTGAATAATGGCGTAAATCGTCCCTTGGTCTTCGTTAGGTACAAAACCAGAGGGTAGGATTTTATTGACACTAAAAATACCAAAGGTAAAGAAGGCCAATACACCAAAAGTTACAATTCGGCGCGCTACAATTCTATTTAGAATAGCCATATAACGCCCAGTCAACTTTTCAAATAGTCGGTTGAAGCCATCAATGAATTTATCGAACCATGATTTTTTGCGTTTGCCATGATGATTTTTCAATAGCATCGCACATAAAACAGGCGTTAGCGTCAGGGCCACAATACCAGAAATTACGATGGAACTGGCCATAGTGATGGCGAATTGACGATAGAACACACCCACAGGTCCACCTAGAAAAGCAATCGGCACAAACACCGACACCATCACCAAGGTAATGGCAATGATGGCGCCACTCAATTCACCAATAGCCAATTGCGTGGCTTTGTAGGGCGTAAGATGCGGGTCTTCTTCCATTTTGGCATGCACGGCTTCTACCACCACAATCGCATCATCTACCACCACACCAATAGCCAAAACCAAAGCAAATAAAGTGATGAGGTTGATGGACAAACCAAAAGCCTGCAAGACGAAAAATGCACCAACTAAGGAAATAGGTACGGCAATAATCGGTATTAGGGTAGATCGCCAATCGCCTAAGAATAGAAACACTACAAAAGCTACTAAAAAGAAGGCATCTCGAATGGTATGCACCACTTGTTCGATGGATGCATCTAAAAATTTAGATACATCATAACTGTATTTGTAGTGAATCCCAGCGGGAAAATCTTTTTCTAGTTCAGCTAATTTGTCTTTTACTTGAGCAATGACATCGCTACCATTACTATTGGGTGTTTGTTTCAATACAATAGAAGAAGAAGGCCTACCATCTAAATTGGAATAAATGTCGAAAAACTCACTGCCTAATTCTACGGAAGCAATGTCTTTTAGTTTGATCAATTCCCCTTCCTCATTGCTGCGAATAATGATATTTTCATACTCTTCGGGCTTATTATATCTGCCTTTGTAATTGAGCACATATTCCAGTGACTGCGCTTGAATACCCGAGCTTTGTCCCAATCGACCAGGTCGAGCAATGACGCTTTGTTCGTCCATAGCTTCCAATACTTCCTCAGCCGAAATATTGTATGCCCGCATCCTATCAGGCTTAAGCCAAACACGCATAGCGTACTTTCTAGATCCCAGAATATTCGCTTGGGCAATGCCATTGATTCGCTGCAATTCCGGCACAATACGGGTATAGGCGTAATTGTAAAGGAATTTCTCATCTATATCAGCATCTTTGCCACTGTACAAATCCACATACAACAGCATACTGGGCTGTACTGGAGTGATGATAACGCCCTCACGTTGTACCAAATCGGGCAGGTTGGGCATCACTTGGTCCACTCTTGTTTTTACGCGAACCACCGCTTCGTTGGGGTCGGTGCCAGGCTCGAAAATGACCCTGATGGTTCCTTCACCCGCACTGGTGGCATCAGAAGCAATATACCGCATGTCTTGCACACCATTGATGGAGGTTTCTAGTGGTATAAGCGTTGACTTGGTCAGCACATCGGCGCTTGAACCTGGGTAGGCCACGAAAATATTTACCGTAGTAGGCGCAATTTGAGGAAACTGTGAAATCGGGAGTTGTGTAATAGCCAAAAGCCCCATAAACACAATCATCACCGATACGACGATAGCCAGCACGGGCCGTTTTAATATATTTTTAAACATTTTCTTAAATTTAGGGGTGAAAAATTACTCGGCGTGAAGGTGTAGTTCACTAAAGACCTTGCTGGGAGAAACCTCTTTAAAGTCGATTTTATCACCACTTTTGACCTTGCGTAAGCCTTCCAATAAAAATTTATCGGAGGTGTTGATGCCTTCCCTGAGCAAGTAAATATGGTTTAGCTCGCCTGCTATCTTCACTTCTTGCGATTTTACATGACCTTCTGTATCTACCAAAAAGACAAATTTCTTTTCCAACACCTCGTAAGTAGCTCGCTGCGGAATCATCAGGGCATTTTTGAGTTCTTTTGGCCACACGATTGAACCGGTTTGCCCGTGGCGCAATAAACGCTTTGGGTTTTGGAAAGTAGCTCTAAAAGCAATGTTCCCCGTGGTGTTGTTGAAATCAGATTCTATGGTTTCGATGATACCTTCTTCAGAAAACATTTTATGGTTAGCTAATTTCAAATGCACATGTTCGTTAGGGTCATTTTCGCCCATCGCATAATCGAGGTATTCGGCTTCGGGCACATTAAAATACACCCACATTTTGCTATTGTCGGATAGGGTGGTGAGTAGCTCTCCTTCATCCAACAAACTTCCCAAGCGGACATCTTCAAATTTACCCACGATGCCATCAAAGGGGGCACGGATTTCGGTGAATTTAAGATGGGTTTGGGCTAGGGTGAGCTCTGCTTTAGCCTTGGCTAATTTTGCTTTAGCCAGAGCCAATTCGCTAGTAGATACAATGTTTTTATCTGCTAATGCTTTGATGTTTTGATATTCTACTTCTGCAAACTCTACTTCCGATTGAGCACGTTGAGCCTCGGCTTGATAGATGTTGGGTTGAATTTGAAAGAGTAGTTGCCCTTTTTTTACATGCTGACCTTCATCAACAAATATGTTTTGTAAATAGCCTTTTTCTAAAGCACGCAATTCTATGTGTTGGTAGGCATGAATTTGCGAAACGTATTCTTTATTTATAAGGGTATCCTTTAGGATAGAATTAGTTACTTTATAAGTAGTTTTAGGATGTTCTTGATGTTTTTGATGATTGCAGCTCGTTAGTATAGCCAGAACTAGACTGCACAAGAATGATATATTTCTCATGATAATTAATTGATTTTAAGCGATAAAATAAGTAGTGGTCATTCCTAGTCTGGAATGCCTAAGTGTTAACTTATTATGGAATAAGTCTGAAGCTTAAAATCAAATAAGGTGAGTTTTCCAAGAATGGAAAAGAATGTATAGTGGGAGGTTTTTTTTATAAGGATTTATGTCAACCAGATTGGTACATCCCTGTTTAAACTGATCATATCCAAACAAAAACTTGAAATTATGACAGGTAACATTATCATCTTCATTGTTGTCATCCTCCGTTTCATCTTCGGTATTTTCTGAGAATGTATACCTAGAATAAGGGTCAGAAGAATTTGAGTTTTCTTTTAGAGTGTTAGAGTTGATTATTGCCTTAACATCTGATTCATCACATAGACGGGTGTAATCTTGCGAAAAAGAAATTTGATGACTTGTTGAAGCAAAGTCATAAGAAGAATTTCCCACAGCCAATGTCAAAAACAACATCAGTAATGGAAAAAGGCTTGATAGTTTTACAACAGAGAATTTATATTTCATTCCCGATTTCGACGTTACTATTTAGAAATCAAAGTTAATATTTTTAATTAATCTACACTTCATGCTATCAACTATTTTTGAACTATAAATTTTAAAGAGTCAGTGATTTCTGGCATGTGCCCCAACGTTTATGTATAAGGAAAGTTGCGTGTTTGTGTGCGAGGATTTTCCGAAGGAA
>CAKZMZ010000054.1 GCA_937129345.1 uncultured Thalassovita sp.
TATGAACAATACGATTTTTCCATCGCTATCCACCACTTCCTTGATAACGGCCTTCAATCTTTCTTCGAACTCGCCTTTGTATTTGGCACCGGCTACGAGCAGTCCCATATCGAGTGCGACAATCTCTATATCTTTAAGATTTTCTGGCACATCGCCATCTACAATTCTTTGGGCGAGGCCTTCTGCAATGGCGGTTTTACCTACGCCCGGTGTACCTACTAACATTGGATTGTTTTTAGTTCGCCTAGATAGGATTTGAAGAATCCGCCTGATTTCATCATCTCTACCGATAATAGGATCTAACTTGCCTGACTTGGCCTTTTCGTTTAAGTTTTGAGAATAGCGCTCGAGCGATTTGTATTTCGACTCTGCATTTTGGTCTTTTACTTTTTCGCCACCCCTCAACTCATCTACAGCTTTTTTTAGATGTTTCTCGCTAAAGCCTACGTCTTTTAATAGCGCAGAAACCGAGTTGCTACCATTAACCAAAGCCAATAGCAAATGCTCTACGGCAATAAAATCGTCTTTTAGTTTAGCCTTGGTCTGTTCTGCATTTTGTAAGATTTTATGCGACTCATTGGAAAAATATGGCTGCTGCCCACTCGATTTTGGATACCTATTCAATATCTCTTCGAGTTTATTTTCCAAATAGCTGCGGTTTACATTCAGTTTTTTAATTACAAAAGAAGAAAGGTTCTCGTCTGCAATTAAAATACCTTTTAGCAAGTGACCGGGCTCTATGATAGACTGTTGCGCTCCCTGAGCAATCTCAGCTGATTTCTGAATTGCTTCCTGTGCTTTTATGGTATAGTTATTAAAGTTCATGGCATTAAAGTTTTTTACTCTGTTTAATCCTCATCAAAATATTTTCCATTTGCTTTTTGAGAAACAATTCGGTCAATTCTACAGGGTAGCTCAACAAAAACAAGACAAAATGTCTTTAAAATAGCTAGTTTATCTTTTGCAATATGCCAAATATTCAGTTTTTTGTTATGTTAACAATGTACACTATGAATTATACTGTGGAAGTATTATATTCACTTTATACCAAATTCAAACTGAACTATGAACTATATATATTTTAATTGGACACCAAGCCAAGCTTACCAAAGAATAGAAGAACTGAAACAAAAGGAACAAGAAGCGCAGTTGACCAAAGAAGAGAAAGAAGAACTTGAAGAACTGCAAGAGGTTTTTCTTGAAAAATACATAGACTTTGAGTTTTGAATATTTTCCATTGTTTGAAACTTGCCCAGAAGGGTTATCCCGAAGGAACTTTTTCCTCGGGATTTTTTTTTGTCGTTTCTCTCATGCCCAGTTTAAAAATGGCCAACAGCATGACTGCGGCACTTACCCATTGTATTGGCGAAAGCGTGCTATTATTAAAAATATAATCGAAAAATACAGCAGATAAAGGGAAACACAACTCCGCAATGGTGGATACACTTGCCCTAACCCTTTGCAACCCAAAATAATAAAGAAAGATTGCCCCACTGCCTGTAGTGAAGACAATCACAAAAACTATCTGCCAATTGAGTAAAGTCATTTCGGAAAAGTGAAAAAACTCGCCTATCGCCAAATTATAAACAATGAGGATAAGGCTGGTAAGACCGTATCGAAAAAAGGTAATGGTTTCAAAACTTTGCTTTATCAGGAATTTTCTGCCAAGTACAGTGGTAGAACCAAAACAAAAAGCAGCTGTAACTGCAAGTAGTGCTGCTTCAGCTGTGTTTTCTCCTGTGCTAAAATTGGGCAAACTCCATTGAAATGTTAGAAAATAACCTCCAACAACGGCCAATATGGCCCAAATAAAAAAATCTTTCTGCAACCTTTCTTTTAAAAAAACAGTGGCTAAGCTAATGGCAAAAACAGGCTGTAGCTTTTGCAGTAAAACCACTGCCGATAAGTTTTTGAAATTGATGAGAAAAAGTGCTTTTACTATGGATAATGTTCCGATGGTACCACCCAATAGGGCCACTAATAAAATTGCCGCTAAATCGGTTTTACTAAATTTTTTCAGATTGCGGTACTGCCCAAACAAGAAAAAGTGCATCAGCAAAAAAGGCAGGATGTTCAGCACCATCACCACAAAGCTTACTGGTAAATTGTACAGGCGAGGTGTTAGTACCACTCCGTCAAAACCCCAAAGCACGGTGGCACTGATAATCGCGGCGATACCAACGCCCACCTTTTTGTTTTTTTGCATAAGCGAAATATTAGCTTAGCACAAAGGTAATATTAAGTGGCCGTGTGGACATCTTTTATTGATACTAAGTTTGGGGAGGCTAACCGAGGCAAATTGAGTATATAGGTTTTTGTTGAGTTGTTGAGATGACAAGTTGGTACGTGATGGGACGCGTTGCGAATTGAACATGAATATTCAACCTTATAGACCTAAAACTTAAAGTGGCAAAGTAGTATTACCCATGTTTTTTTGAATCAAAGAGTTGTAGTATGCTATTGAGCTCTCGCTCTTGATGGAAATTAGCCCTAACGTGCACAAATTGATTTAAGGCCAAGTCTATGCGCTCTTTTGCAGAAAGCCGCGCAAAGCGGTTAAGGATAGTCAAGCAAGATTTGGCATCGGCAGCTTCAAACAATAGGTTGTCCTCAACGCCATAAAGCACGTCATGCATCCCTGCAATATTAGCCGCTATGACAGGTACCTTAAGCGCACAAGCTTCTAATAAAACATTGGGCATACCATCGTAAAAGGAGGGCAATACGACTGCATCACAGGCCAAGTAGTATTTTATTAATTCGTAGCGATCCATAAAAGGAAGTAAGCTCGCATTTATTTGATACTCTTCTACTAAGCTCTGAGTAGAGGCCTGCAGCTCACCAACCAACAGTAAATGAAAAGCCTCTTTTTGCTGGCTTTTACTCAAGCATTCTAAAAAGAAATTGATGCCTTTTTTAGGTTTGAGATGCCCAAATATGCCAATTATACTTTTATTTCCATGAGCTTCTTTTTTTCTGAAATCCTCTGCAAAAATCTCGTCGCTTTTTAGGGGCTGCCATTCTTTAGTATCTATGCTATTGGGGGTAAAAAAAACTTTTTTTTCTGGATACATCAAAAGCAGTTTCGCCTGCATCTCTTGGGTAACCGTACCGATGCAGGTGGCTTGCTCTATGGCCCTTTGCAGCACTGTTATTTTTCTCGAAGTAAAAAGGGCTTGATCAAAATCATTTCCTCTTAATAATATTACCAATGGCAATTTTAGCCACTGACTAAAAACAGGTGCGGCTGTTAGGCTTATAAAACCACCAAAAGCCACAATATGGGTCAATAGGGTCTGCTCAGCCATTTTTCTTATGTGCAGCCAAGCTCGGTTTACAGTGTGGGCCTCGTCCTCTTCTAAAGGGATACTTGTATGGCTGCCATTCACTTGCGTTTGGGTATTTATTTTTCGCTTTCTACTGCCAAAGTGGAGTATGTGCACCTCAATGTTTGCAGACCTCAGCGAGTTCACAATTCGATCACAAGATTGCGCCATACCACCACGCTGTGGAGGATAATTGTCTGTAAGCAATAATATGTTGGTTTGGGGAGCTTGCATTTTTTTGAATGGAGTTGAAAAGACAAGCTACTAATTAAAGAATTTTAGCAAAAATTTACAGGTTTTAAAATTAAATCTCGCAATCGGCCGTCCTTTACCACCTTTTTAAGGTGGGTGATTAAACTTAATTTCTATTTGTAGTGGTACTTCATTTTTAAGCCCTAATAAATTAAGTGTCAAGCAATTAGGTATTCAGCAAAAATAAAGAGATATTTGCATTCCTAAATTAGCGCAATACAATCACATCGCACGATTACAAATAACCGCATTTTTTTCGCAACTAGTTACAACAAAGCGGCCAACAACTATCACCTTTTTTAAACCAAAAACACACACAACATGGAACTTAATGCTGAAACATTAGGCTACAAAAATGAAATCTCACAGGTGGACGCTGATTCTCCACTATTGCATCAATCATTTACAGAACAGGGCAAGTTATATTTTCTAGAGGGCAATTTTGATTTCGCGCTCAAATATTTTAGGTACTCCTTAGAGTTGGCTGTCCAAACCGAGTCACCTCAGTTTCTGATCAAGCACTATATGGAATGTTTATTAGAAGCACTAGAGATGACAGAAAACTATACGGCTGTTATTACCTACTGTGATCGTGTGATCAACTTGCTTGAAGAAGAAGAAAAGAATTTAGAAAAAAGTGTTTACTTGACCCAGGCCTATCAGAAAAAAGGAATATTGTTATTGAAGTCTGGCAAAAATAAGGAAAGCAAAAAACTACTAGAGGCGAGCCTCAACATGGCAAAAGCCAATAAATTCCCCTTGCCTTTAGCAGAAAACATTTTATTCTTGATCAATTCGGGCATCAATCCTGATAAGAAAAGAATTTTTGAAGAACAGCAGCAAGCTGGCTACTTTTTTATCAATCCAGAGAATACCAACAAAGCCATTGCGCTAAAGATTGAGAATTGATCAAACGTATTCACTTTCAATAAAAAAGCTTCTTTGAAATAAAGAAGCTTTTTTATTTAGTATTAAACGGAATCTTACGCATCCCACTTCCCCTCAAAAGCAATCTCAGAAATAGCCTTTCTGGATCTTGTTGCGCTTTCTTTTGCCTGAAGATTTTCGCTCAGGATGGAAGCATCGCCTTGGTAGCCCACTGCAATAGCAGCGATTGCCTCATACCCCTCAGGTATGTTCAAAATTTCTTTTGCCTTATCTGGAAAGAAACCGGCCATTTGATGCACGTACAAACCTAAATTGGTAGCCTGTATAGACAAATTGGCCACTGCTGCACCAGTGTCGTACCAAGCATGCTTATTTGGTTTATCGTTCATGCTGAAAGATTTTTTAGCAATGGCAATCATGAGCAAAGAGGCGTTTTTGGCCCAACTTTGATTAAATTCATTAATGGTAGAAAATATATCGCTATAAGCTGTTTCATTCTCCTTGGTGGCATAAATAAAACGCCAAGGCTGCTCATTAAAACAAGAAGCCGCCCATCTTGCTGCCTCAAAAAGTTGCTGTATTTTCTTTTCTTCAATAGGTTTATCGGCAAAAGCCCTAATGCTTTTTCTTTCTCGTATTGGGTCTATAATATTGATTCGGGAATTCATAATATTAAATTTGCATGTTACACCATATATTAACATACAAAGCTATTTTTAGTTCTAAAATCGTTTAAAATATTACAGTTGGGTAAGCTAAGCATTTTTCTTAAAATTCAATGTTATACCATTTTAATTCTTCCTTTCTTCTAAAAACTCGCTTTAAATAAGTGGAATTCTTTAAAAAGGAAGGTGCTTTTTCGACGAGTTTGAATCCGAAAGACCTTGGTAATTTGGTATAGATTGATTTTGGTGGCTTAGACCATTTTAAATCTTTTAACTTATTACCCGTATCAAAATGATGCATATAGATGTTTTTGATGCCAAGTTCTTTTAAAGAAAAATCAAACACAGCAGCTAAAATGGCCTCGTTCCAAATGGCGTAGTAAGGCTTAAGTACATTAAGATAATATTGCTCATACTTATTAAAGTCGCTCCTCATATCGAATCTTATAAGCCAATGTTCATTTGGGTTTCTTTTAGCTTGCTTCTCCTTCAGCAGTAACTCGTAAGAACTTTTGGCCTCGCGTAGCCAATCGTTTTGGATTTCTTCAATGAGTAACTCGCCAGTTCCAAGGTCTATGTCTAACCTCGCCCAAGCCAAAGTATTTCTTTTTTCAGAAACAGGATGGCCACCAAGTGCAAACGGGCCGAGCCTATCAAACGGTTTGATCAGATTAAAGTAAGGTACATCGTGCTGTAATGAGAAGTTAAGTCTCAATACCAAGTTATAACCTGGCCTACTGGTTTGATCCCAAATACTTTTGCGATGCTTGTTGCTATACTCGCCCCAATGGCCTAATTCTAACTCAAAGTAAAAATTTTCTTTGGCCCAGTAATTCTCTAGTAAATCACTTGTAAGCGACTTGCCTGGCAATTTTGCCATGAGATTTTTTACCTCATTTTTATTCAATAAAAAGCCAAAGTCACTTTTTTTGATTTCAGCCACTTTGGCCCCACCATTTTCCCATCGCTTTAGTTTTTCTGCAAGGATGGTAAAGGCATATTTATCCTTAAAATAAGGAAATGGTTTTCTATCAATATCCAAACAAGTTTGGATATATTCAATTTCGTTCAGTTCCATAACAAAACAGATTTAAATGGTTGAAATATGCTCTTTGGGTGAGCAAACCAGCCAAATAGCCTGTTTTGCCCACCGCCTAGAACACTAAAAAGTTGGGATTACTGCCAGCTTCCTGCTGCCAGTAATCAGGCTGAGAATCTATTGCACACATATTTTTCTAAGTTTTATTTTAATGATTGAACATCATTTGATTACAATTTAAGTTCTAAATAACCTCGTCATTACGAGACCTAATATTTTTCACAAAATACACAAAACTACATGACGTCACTGCGCACCGAAGCGTAAGGCTTGTGGGCAAGAGTAGATCGGACCGCCGATGCGGCAGTCTGTTGGCTAATAGGTTATAGATTGCTTTGGTTTTGCCTAGCTTAATACCCTAATCCAAAACCGCGCAATGACGCCAAAACATAAACACGTCATAAGCAGTGAAACGAAGTAATCTGACAGCTACTTCCAAACAGATGGCTTCGCTACCACTCGCCATGACGTCGCATCAAGCACCGTCCATACGAACCACCTTTGGCAAAAACTTACCAACTACTTCTACCAATTCTTTCTGCGCACCCATTACCTTATGGATGTCTTTGTATGCCATAGGTGCCTCATCAATGCCACCGCCGATTAAATCTACACCATAATCTCTGAGCATTTTGAGCCAAGCCTTTTTTTCTATGGTCTCTTTGGCTTGTCTTCTAGACATTAACCTACCTGCCCCATGCGATGCAGAATTAATAGCGACTTGCTCGCCTTTTCCACGCACAATAAAACCTGCCGTTACCATAGATCCAGGTATGATACCAAGTACGCCTTTGCCCGCTGGGGTAGCGCCTTTTCTGTGCACGATCACTTCTCTGCCGTCGGCTAATTGCTCTTTCCATGCAAAATTGTGGTGGTTTTCTACCTGAGCCACAGGCTTTTCGCCCAGTGCTTTTGCCAGCTTTTTATGGATTTGGT
This sequence comes from uncultured Thalassovita sp., assembly GCA_937129345.1. Taxonomy (GTDB): domain Bacteria; phylum Bacteroidota; class Bacteroidia; order Cytophagales; family Flammeovirgaceae; genus Chondrinema. Next base: position 7,167 of record CAKZMZ010000054.1, read on the forward strand.
GATGGCATGCCGAAGCGTAATCACCGGCCAAATTCATGGCTAGCCAATACTCCTGACCAGCTTCTGTATCTAAGTCGAGCCAAGCCAAATACTTGGCCTCTCTTGGTAATTGGCACTTACTCATAGCCAATTGGGTATAGTATTTAGCAATGTTTGCGCCCATACCTCTTGAGCCAGAGTGAGAAAGGATGCCTACGTATTTGCCAGTAGGTAGGCTCCATTCGTTTTGATCATCCAAAATTTCCACTTCGCCAAATTCTACAAAGTGGTTGCCTGAACCTGAAGAGCCAATCTGATGATAAGCCCTACCTTTTTGCTTTTTCACAATTCCTATTTCATCAAACTCTTTTCGCTCGAAAATGGGGTCATCCATCGTTTTTTTAAAGCCCGCACTGCCGCCAAACTGTGTATGATCGGCCAAATACTGCTTTAAATTATGCCTGTGGCGTTCAATGTAATTACTGGGCATATTGTAGATAGTCATACACATTCTGCATCCAATATCCACACCTACACCATAGGGGATCACCGCATTTTCTGTGGCCAAAACGCCACCGATGGGCAAACCATAGCCTTGGTGGGCATCGGGCATTAAAGCCCCCGCTACTGAAACAGGCAGTTTGCCTGCAACTTCCATTTGATGCCTTGCACCTTGCTCTATGTGCTCTTCTCCGTAAATGGCGTAATCCATACTTTTTGTTTTGAGCACATGCGTTTCTTTTCTCGCTTGGCTCGTTTGAAGCGCATCTATAAAAGGGGCAAAATTGGCATCGCCTCTAAATTCTTCTGGCTTGGCCAATAGCTCTTTTACCAAATCGAGTTTTTTTACCTTTTTCTCTCTTTTATAGTGCTTTTGCAAAATGGCAAGGAGCATACTGATGGGCCTACCTTGTGGCACTCCCATTTTCAACAGCTCATTGCCTCTTATTTTTTCCTTTGCCATAATTAGTTGATTGTCAGTTACAAATGATTAA
>CAKZMZ010000055.1 GCA_937129345.1 uncultured Thalassovita sp.
GGTAAAACCAAATACCTCACAGACGAAGAGATTGGCTATCTCATCAGTTATGTGAAATCACTTTAGCTTATTATGAATAGAAGAAATTTTTTTAATCAATCGCTGAAAGGGATATCGGGAGTAGCCTTGGCTACTTCTTATCCCAATTTTTTATTTGCAAAAAAACAAGCTGCTGCTGAGCAGATGTTCATTGGTACTCCCGTTTTGCCAGAGTACCTCTTTGAGAAAGGCATAGAAAGTGAGCTGGAAAGGATGCAGTCTCTAGCAGGCATCAACACCGTAATGACTTTTAGCCACGATCACGTATTTAGGCAGTATAGAAAAGACTTCATCACTAAAGAAACAGCAGAAGGGGAACCTCTTACAAATATTTGGGTGCGTACCGATTCTAAGTACTATCCCAATAAGAAATGGACTTACCAAGACCCTGATACAAAATATGCTGGCAGGGATATTTTAGATGAACTACAAGAAGCGGCAGCACCCCGCGGCATGAAGGTCTACGCCAGAATTTTGGAACCCTATGTAATTACTGGGGCCATACCCGGGTTTGAAGAAATGGCCGAAATTGATGCCAAAGGAGAGAAAGGAAATAATGTTTGCTTTAACCATCCAGAGTATATCAAGTACTGGGAAGCTGTAATAGAAGATTTGGTACGCTCGCATCCTCACTTGCATGGCTTTAAGTTTGGACAAGAGCGCGGAGGCCCGCTATTATCTAGCCTTGGTAAAGACAAAATAGGCACTTGTTTTTGCGAACATTGCCTTAAAAAAGCCAAAGAAAGACAACTTGATCCAGAAAAAGCCCGCAAAGGATTTTTAGAGATTCAAAAATATGGCAATGCCATTAATGATGGAGAAGAAATGGTGGATGGCAATTTTGTGCGCTTCCTGCAAATTCTTTTTAGGCATCCTGATGTTTTGGCTTGGGAACAACTTTGGATGGACTCTCGAGATATGCACAAAAAGCGCATGTTTCAACAGATTAAAGGCATCAATGAAAAAGTACAGGTAGGCTGGCACATAGACCATGGCATGACTTGGGATTTAATTACCCGTGCCACTTGGGATTACGATACCATGGGCCCTTACTCCGATTGGCTCAGCGTAGCTGTTTATTTTGATAGCATGGGCCGCCGTTCAAAGGGACATTACGAGCGAAATTACCAAAAAATACTCTTTGGCGATGCCGATGAAAAATACAGCTATCCTATGTATTTAAGCATGTTAGGATTTGATCCAGAAATGCAGCCAAGTTTAGAGGAACATCGAGCAAAAGATACCTCGTTCAGTAGTGATTATGTGTATCAGGAATGCTTAAGGGCAGTAAAAAATGTAAAAGGTGCGGCACAGGTATATGCGCGTCCCGGTTTCGATATGCCCGGCTACGATTGCGACGTACAGCCCGAAGAGGTGTATCAAGCTGTGACCAAAGCGCTAGAAGCTGGCGTAGATGGTTTGTGGTGTGGCAGAGAGTGGGATGAGTTACAAGAAAAGAACATAGTGGCTTTTGATAATGCAGTAAAAGATTGGAAAAAGAAGCATCACTGATGAGCATGCAGCTATTACATGAATAAAAACCACATGACCAGCTACAAAATATTCGAAACACCATTGGGTACCACAGAGGTACACGTTATGATCAAGGCCCCTGCCTATCAAAAAACCATAGATGCTTGGCGATATATCAAAGAAAAATTAAAGGTTTTATACAGAGGCATCAATATAAGCGAAGAGGACAAAGTTTTTTCTCGGATTTTCTTTAGCGATATCAAAAACCAGTTGCCACTTTTAAAAATAGCCTTTGCCGAAGATTTTTCTGAGGATAGTCAATGTTCCTTGGTGCAGCAAAATCCCTTGCCCAGTTCTAGGCTTGCTGTGTGGGCTTATTACATACAAGGTGAGCACAAGATAGAAAAAGCAGGCCAAAACTGTCTATACAAAGCGAATGGGATAAAGCACCTATGGTCTTGCAATATCTTTTATCAGTCTAATGATATGAGAGAAGCCACGCTTGGCATGTTTCAAAACTATAAAAAAACCTTGGCAGAGCATGGGGGTACAGTTCTGGAGAACGCTATGAGAACTTGGCTTTTTGTTCCGCATATAGACATCAATTACCCCGACGTGGTAGAAGCCAGAAAGCAGTTTTTTGATGAAAACGGCCTTACCCAAGATACCCACTACATCAGTTCAACGGGTATAGAGGGCGTGCATTATGTAAAACAAAGGCAGCAAGTTTTTATGGATGCTTATGCAGCATTTGGTCTAAAGAAAGACCAAATCAAATTTTTACAAGCCCCTGAGCATTTATGCCCTACCAATCATTATGGAGTTACTTTTGAACGTGGCACCAGCATTACTTATGGAGACCGCAAACACGTATTTATTTCAGGCACAGCAAGTATAGATAACCAAGGTAAAATATGTTTTCCTTACAGCGTAAGCAAGCAAACTGTTAGGGCTATAGAAAATATGGCAGCTTTACTGAGCGATGCAGATTGCACCCTTTCAGATTTACAGAGCTTAGTCGTGTATATCAGAGACAATTCAGATACTGAAATTGTAATGAACATCATTGAGCGTAATTTTCCGAATACGCCCTATATAATTTTATTGGCTCCGGTATGCAGGCCAGGTTGGTTGGTTGAGCTAGAAGGTATGGCAGTAAAAAGTGCAAAAACGTCTTGGCCCATATTTTAAGAAAAAACAGCCAAATTTGTGTACTGCTTGAGCATGACTATCAATTTTAGACTTACTGTTATATTTAGACTTTTAAAATTTTTACCAAGAAAAAACCTGTAATGAAACCCTCGTTTTGGAGCATAACTGCTGTATTGAGCTTTTTCTTTTTTTCATGCAACAAGCAACCTGAAAGTGTTTCAACGACTCAAGATGCTTTTAGCGATTTTGATAGCAAAGTAGAGGCAATCGTGCAAGAGATCAAACCCTTAGAGATTCCTAAAGATACCATAGACTTGATTGAATTTAGCGGGTATTCTCCCGATAGAGAAGGTAGCCACGACTTTTATAAAGCCATTAATGCAGCCATACAAGCGTTGGCAGCCAAGGGTGGAGGCACCTTGCATTTTAGGCATACCGCTCCACCTGAGCAGTGGGTAAAGCTTACAGAGACCTACAGGGTAAAAGGGCCAATTATGATGGAAAGCAATATAGAATTGCTGTTTGATCATGCCACACGCCTATTTTTTGAATTTGAACCAGCAGCTTACTTGCCAGGAGGCAAAGGCGTGATCAGGCGCTATGAAGGCACAACCATTTATAGCTATTGCCCCCTGATTTACGCTTTTGACAAGCAAAACATCAAAATGAGTAAAACAGAAGGAAACGGCGCTTTGCCAGTGATTGATGGCGATGGAGAAAATTGGGTTGCGTGGAGTAGGCAAGTGAGAGCAGCCATGGAATTTAAAGATAGCATGGCTTTTTACGATTTTGTAAGAGAGGCCAATAACAAAGACACGCCTTTAAGAGAACGTGTATTTATCAATCCTGAAAAGCACCCATACCGCCCTACCATGATGGAGTTTCTTTTTTGCGAAAATGTAGATATAAGTGGGCTCAAACTTAAGAATGCACCTTTTTGGGTGGTGCATCCTGTTTTTAGCAAAAATATGAAATTCCACCACCTCATCTTTGACTGCCAAAACGTGAACAATGATGGCTTTGATCCTGAGTCTTCTGATAATATCCTTATAGAACACATTATCTTCGATAACCACGACGACAATG
>CAKZMZ010000056.1 GCA_937129345.1 uncultured Thalassovita sp.
GCCCACAAACAACTCAACAAACCTCAACTCAACAACACATACAAAAAGGTCTTTCTTGCAAGGAGCAAGCGCAACGCCCAAGCACTTGTAAAACCAAATTGGGGCAATTTGTTTTTCTTTTTTACTAAAATTTATTTTAACATGAACACAACAATGAAAAAATTAGAATTGGATGAGATGAGTAGGATTGAGGGGGGATGGGGTAAGACTGATACAATAGGTTGCGCAGTTTCCATAATCGGTTTTGGTGCAGCGGCTGTTGGGCTGGCAGTGGCAACAGGAGGTATTGGACTGGCGGTTGCAGTTATTGGTTACAGTGTAGCTCCAACGGCAGCAGCTATTTCTTGTCTGGCACCATTAAGGTAGAATTGAAAATTAAATAAATACTTATGGAAACATTTTTAAAAAGAGATTTTAAAAGTTTTGCATTTATCATGGCACTGACGGCTTTTGGAGGGTCTTTGGCACTAATAATAGCATGGGAACTAACTAAGACTCAGTTATTGGGAAATGTGTTCACCATGATTTCTTCTATTTTTACTGCTTTGGGACTTTTTCTATCTATATCAAAAGATAGAAAGAAGCATAAAGAATAATTGAATAAAGCTGGCCATTGGGATAACCCAATGGCCTAAAATCTGCTAATTGTATGAATCTATCCTATTTAGACACCCACATCGCCATCAGCCTCGGCTTTCTAGTCTTATGTGGCAGCATATTGCCATGGTGGGGCTGTGCTTTGGGGCTATTGGTGTTGGTAGGGCTTGTTTTGTGGCACTATCGTTTGCAAAAGTTGGAGCGGGAGAGATAGGTTGTAGCTGGTGGGATTTAGCTCGTGGGTTGTAGATTTTGGCTGGTGGGTTTTGTTTATTGGATGCACGAACACCGAACTACAAACCTTGCGCAGCCAGCCAAACTACAAACAGCATATATTTTAAACTAAAATTTAACTGAATTACTATGCCCCGAAAATTTTTACTGGCCATGCCTATAATCGCCATTACTGGTTTGTTGGCGCTATTAATAGCCCAAGCTGCTAATAATAACAAAGTACAAAAAGATAATCGACAGCAATTGCAATTGCCTTTTGAGGCAATTGAGTTCAAAGATATAGCTACGCCTATTTTACGAACCAATAGCCCTACAGTATTGGTCTTTTTCAATCCAGATTGTGCTTTTTGTAGCTATGAGGCGCAGGCTTTTCAAGAAAACATCGCTGCTTTTGCCCAAAGCAATTTGGTATTTGTAAGTGCTGCCCCCAAAGCAGAGGTGGTAAATTTTGCCCATACTTACCAATTAGCGGGCAAGGCTATTTTTATGCATGATGCCAATGGGCTTTCTGATGAGCAGTTTGGCATTAAAAGCGTACCTAGCCTACTTATTTATAATGCCGAGGGGCAGTTACTCAAACACTTTAAAGGTGAGACCAAGATAGAAGCCGTGCTGGAGGTACTGGAGAGTGGGGTTTAGGTTTTTGGTAATTTGTTTATCTGTGTATTCGTTTATCTACCCTCCGTCACTGCGAGTGAAACGAAGCAGTCTGTCCCCTACTTGCTAGTAGGTTACAGATAGCTTTGCTTTCGCTGCTTATGACGTATTATACCAGCGTCACTATGAACGCAGTGAAATAGTCTGTCGCCTATTGGCAAGTAGGCTACAGATGGCGTCGCTATGCTCGCCATGACGAATACAAGAAATGTCATTCCGTTTTGTGTGTTTTCTCAAAAAATTAGTTCTCGCTATGACGAAGCAAACCACAAACGGCGCAGCCCCAAACTCAACAACTTCACAACTCAACAAACATCAACTCAACAACATTGAAAAATTCATCCATTAAGAAAGCAAAAAAAAGTCACGTACAGCAGCAAGACCAAGCCAGTTGTGGGGTGGCGTGTTTGCAAATGGTACTCAAATATTTTGGTAGCAGTGCCAGTGCAGAAAATCTGCGGGCGCAAAGTGGTACCAATGCCCAAGGCACTACCATGCTGGGCTTGTTAGAAGCCGCCAAAAAACACCAGCTAAACGCAGAGGGGTTTAAGGCAGAACTCAAACACCTGCAAGAAAACCCAGGCTTGTGCATTCTGCATGTAATCAAGCAAGAACGCTTGCAGCACTATGTGGTGTTTTATGGCTATAATGCCCAAACTGAGCAATATTTAATTGGCGATCCTGCCAAAAATACCCCTGAATGGGTTTCTGCAAATATACTTACAAAAGAGTGGCAGTCACATACCTTATTGCTTTTGCAGACTACCCCTGCTTTTGAGCAGCAGCATCAACAAAAAAAGCAAAACAGTGGAATGCTTTCTGCTTGGGCATGGGCCACCCGTTTTTTACAAGCAGATACCAATTTGCTGTTTACCGCTTTGTTGTTGGGCATAGGCATCGCCGCATTGGGTTTGTCCACCGCTATTTATTCCCAACAACTGCTGGATTATATTTTACCTGCGGGCGATGTTACTTTGCTCATCGGTTCTGTAGGCGTCTTTGTAGGCTTGTTACTGGCAAGGGCATTGATGGATTTTATGCGAGGTACTTTTTTGATCAGGCAAGGCAAAGATTTTACCGTGCGCATTACCGAGTATTTTTTGCACAAGCTTTTCCACCTACCCCAGCCTTTTTTTGATAACCGCAAAAAAGGGGATTTAATAGCCCGACTGAACGACATACAGCGCATACAACAAGTGGTGGCACAATTGGCAGGCAGTTTTATGATTGACCTTTTGGGGGCTATGGCTGCTCTGATCGGTATTTTTTATTTCGATACCCTTTCAGCAGGTTTGATCTTACTTTGGTTGCCATTGTTTGTTTTGTTGGCGATAAAATATCATCCTTCTATCTTAAAAAAACAAAAGGGAGTAATGGCGGCTTATGCCCAAAGCGAGTCTAACTATATAGATGCCATTAGTGGCAGTGCAGAAATAAAAAGGTACAAGCAGGAGACTGTTTTTGCCCAAACGGCAACTACTATATTTGAGAAGTACCAAATTGCAGGCTATTCCTTAGGTAAAACAGGCTTGGGGTATCAGCTCACAGCAGGCATATTGGGCGTATTGTTCATTGGCTTACTTACGGGGATCAATGCATGGGCTGCCATGCAAGGTACTGGTTCTACAGGTGACCTTATGGCCATTTTGCAAATGGTAGGCATGTTTATGGCAGCCACAGGGCAGATTGTAGGCATAAATATCCGCATACAAGAAGCAAGGGTGGCTTACCAGCGTATGGCCAGTTTCCTTCAAGACACACCCACAGATAAAGAGCAAATCACCGAAAAAGATACCATTCAAAAAGAAGCATTTGAAAAGCTTTTGGTAAGTGGCTTATCATTTCAATATCCTGGCAGGGCAGCTATTTTAAAAGACATAGCCCTATCGGTAAGTAAGGGAGAAATGGTTGCAATTTTAGGGGAAAGTGGTGGTGGAAAAAGCACCTTACTTAAAATTTTAGAAGGGCTTTACCCTATGCAACAAGGGGATGTGGCAATAAATGGCAGCAATCTCAACCAACAAATTAAAACAGCATGGGGGCATAGCATCGCCAGTGTTCCCCAAGAAATTAAAGTATTTAACAGTACGCTACTGGCCAATTTGCTCATGGGCAAAACTCCCGCAGATGAAACACAATTACTTGAGTTCATACAAAGTACTGGACTAGAAAAATACCTAAGCAGCATACCCGGTGGTTTGGGCGCATTGGTTGGTGAAGAGGGTGTAAACCTTTCAGGCGGGCAAAAAAGGTTGTTGGGCATTGCCCGTGCCTTGTGGCAACAACCCCAACTCTTATTGCTAGATGAGCCTACTAGTGGGTTAGATGCTGCGGCTGCCCATCATGTTCGAAAACTTTTAAAAGGCTGCAAAAAGGAAATGGGTATTTTGTTGTGTACCCACTCTGCCATTACCGCCAGTTATGCCGACAAGATTTATATTTTAGAAAATGGCATATTTGTAAAACAAGGCACGCCTCAAATGCTGTTGCAAACAGATAATTTATTTTCTACCATGCAAAAAAGTATGTTAAGAGTAGTAGAAAATTAGTTTGACATAATTGTGCAAATCAATAGTGGCTCTTGCGATAGAATCTACTTGATTTTAGTAGCAAATTCTTTCAGTATTCCTTTCTTTGAAATGGCTTAAGCCAAACCCCAAACTGGCTTTAGCCCTCAAACTTTGCAAAGCGAATCAAAAAGGCATAAGCCAAACCACAATCATCAAAAAAAAAATCCATCTGCCAGCCAACTTGTTTTACCTACAGTTTGTTGCTCATTTAATCCCATATCAGCTAGTTTACTTCCATTATTACATTTCTTTTTTTGAAAACACTTTTTGTGTTTTGTATTTTCACACAAATATTCAGATAAAGTACATTTAATGATACATACTTTTGTAGGTAATTTAGGACACTTCTCGGTGATTATTGCCTTCGTGGCAGCTTTGGTTTCTGCTTTTAGCTACGGCTATGCTGCTAAATTGACTGACGATACATTGATTAAAAGCTGGAGAAATTATGCTAGGGCTGCATTTTTTGTACATGGCATTGCAGTGATTACCATAGTAGGCAGTCTGTTCTACATTATATATAATCACTATTACGAATACCATTACGCTTGGAGCCATTCCTCCAATAATTTGCCTACCCATTTTATGATTTCCTGCTTTTGGGAAGGTCAAGAGGGCAGCTTCTTACTTTGGATATTTTGGCATGTACTCCTGGGCTTGTTTTTAATAAAATCGGCCAAAAAATGGGAAATGAACGTAATGTCTGTTTTTGCCTTGGTACAGGCGTTTTTGGTATCTATGATTTTAGGTGTGGTTTTATTAGAAGTGAAAATCGGAAGCTCTCCATTCGCTTTGTTGCGAGATGTGATGGACGCGCCCATCTTCGCTTCTAACCCCAATTATGTACCTGAAGACGGTACAGGCCTAAACCCACTCTTGCAAAATTATTGGATGGTAATCCACCCACCTACTTTGTTTTTAGGTTTTGCCTTAACGCTTGTTCCTTTTGCATTTTGTATAGCAGGTTTGAGACAAGGTCTTTATAAAGAATGGGTAAAGCCCGCTTTGCCTTGGGCACAGGTAGCCGCAGTTGTTTTAGGTGTTGGTATCATGATGGGCGCCTACTGGGCTTATGAGACTTTGAACTTTGGTGGTTATTGGAACTGGGATCCAGTAGAAAACGCTGTTTACATTCCTTGGCTTATTCTCGTGGCTGCCATCCATGTAATGATTACTTTTAGAAGAAAAGATACGGCGCTAAAAGCTTCTATGATTTTGGTAGTGAGTAGTTTTATTTTAGTGCTCTACGCTACATTTTTAACCAGAAGTGGTGTTCTAGGTGAGGCTTCTGTACACTCTTTTACAGATCTCGGGCTTTCAGGCCAATTATTGATATACTTATTTGCTTTCTTGGCTATTTCAATCTTTTACTTAGTAAAAGCATGGAGGGCATTACCTTCTACCGAAGAAGAAATTACCGCTTACAGCAGAGAGTTTTGGATTTTTATGGGAGCGACTGTTTTGTGCTTAGCAGCATTTCAAGTTTTGGTGCCTACTTCAATACCAGTTTATAATGCTATCATTGAGGCCTTTGGTGGAGTTTCTAATGTAGCCCCGCCTGCTGATCAAGTAGAATTTTACACTAAGTTTCAATTGTGGTTTGGCGTTGCCATTGCATTACTATCGGGGACCGGTCAGTTTTTCTGGTGGCAAAAAATTGATAAGAAACGCTTAATTAGCGTAATTACCACGCCTATTATTATTACGCTAGTTCTTACTTCATTAGCAATTTTATTGCTTAATGTAACCAAATTAGTATACATTGCTCTGTTAACCGTAGCAATTTATTCTGTAGTTTCTAACAGTTTTATTTTGGTGAGATTGGCCAAGCAAAAAGTGAAATTAACGGGTGGGTCTGTCACACATATTGGCATTGCTTTAATATTGATAGGAGTACTTTTTTCCTCTGGCTATTCAAAAGTGATTTCTTTAAATACCACAGGCTTGCTGTATAACAGAGAATTTCCTGAAGAAATGAATAAGGAAAACTTGCTCTTATTCAGAAATCAGCCTCAAAGAATGCTCGACTATGGCAGTATTAACAAAGCCAATGATGTAAATGATCCTAATGCCAAGTTTGGATACACCTTGGTATACAAAGGCCCAAGGATGGAGTCTGACGACTTTCCAGGATTTATCGATCAAGAAATTCTCTTGCCTACCAATGATCCTTATCGGGTGATGTTAAAAGAAGATTTGGTTTATAAGGGCGATACTTACCATAAAAAAGGTGATACTATTCAGGTTTATAATGAGAATACCTATTACGAGATTGAATATACTCGACCAAATGGCAGTAAATTTTCCTTGTATCCTAGAATTCAGAATAATCCTCAAATGGGTTTTGTGCCATCGCCAGATATCAGAACTTTTTGGCAAAGCGATTTATATACACACGTAACCAACATACCTGACCCTGAGGCAGATATTGAATGGAGCGAGCCCGAGCGCTATGTATTGAGTATGGGTGATACGTTTATCGTAAATGATTACATAGCCGTGCTTGACAATGTGGTGAGAACAGACGATGTACTTCAAGTAGATTTGAGTGAAGGCGATGTAGCCGTAAAAGCTGAGATCAGAGTTTTGGGTAATGGTAGAAACTTTGATGTACAGCCAGTTTATCTAATAAAAGACAGGCAAATTGGTATGTTGCCAGATGTATTGCCTGATTTGGGGCTGCGCGTTCAGTTTGAAAAAATTGATCCAGAAACGGGACAGTTTACCTTTATGGCCCAAACTACCCAAAAAGATTGGGTGATCTTAAAAGCCATTGAAAAGCCCTTTATCAATATTTTGTGGATAGGTACTATTATTATGAGTATTGGTTTCTGTATTGCTATTTATAGAAGATTCACAGATTTAAATAAGGAGGAGAAGGATTTAAGCACTCAAGGCAAAAAAGGTAAAAAACAGCAGAGAGTGCATAAAATAGCATGATATGCGCATAGAAGATTGCTTTGAACTAGGGCATATAGAAAAGGCTAGGGGGCTAAATGGTGAAGTTGTAGCCGTTTTTGATGCAGACGAACCTGACAGATATGCTGCTATAGATGCAGTTTTTGTTGAAGAAGAAAGTCACCTGGTACCTTATGTAGTAGAAAACATCAATCCACTTAAAGATAAGTTTATACTAAAACTCGAAGAAGTAGACGATGTCGATACAGCCAATTCTATAAAAGGCAAGAGACTTTTTTTACCTCTTGCCGCACTTCCTGATTTAAGTGAAGACCAATATTATTTGCACGACTTACCTGGATTTTTGGTGGTTGACAAGAATAAAGGTAGGCTCGGAGATATCAGTAGTGTAGTTGAAGCCAATCAAAACATACTGCTAGTTATGATTTTTGAAGGTAAGGAGGTGCTGATTCCACTACAAGATGATATTGTGCAAAAGGTAGATAAAGTAAGTAAAGAAATCCACACAGTATTGCCCGATGGTCTCCTAGAAATTTACCTAGAATCTTAATAGGGCTTTTATGAAGCTTTTTTGGCTAATATTCTCTAAAAACAAAATATTATTTTTATCGCTGCTTGCCTTTCTTGCACTGTCTATAATAGTAAGTCTGATTTTTGGGAGTTTATACATAGACGTAGCATTACAAGCAGAAAGCTTGCCCACTGTTTTATTACTTACCTTGTATTTTAGCAGTGTGCTTACCATTTCCTTTGGTGTTATTCCAACAACACTGGTCAGTTTCGTAAGTGGTCTTCTTTTGGGTTGGCCCTCTCTATTACCAGTTGTGTCTGCTTATATGTTGGCCTCTTTGTTGGGTTTTTTGCTAGCAAAACGCTTAGATAATGGAAACCTATTAGAAAGTATTTCTCGAGAACACAATCTAGCTAGTTGGTACAAGAGGATAGAGGATAAACCATTTGCGACAGTTTTTTTTTCTAAAATTTAACCTGTCATTCCCTTTGCTGTGAGCAACTTGCTTTTGTCGGCTTTAAAGGTAAAATTACCCATATTTCTTGTGGGTAGTTTGTTGGGAATGCTACCAAGAACTTGCCTAGCTATTTGGTCGGGCGTTCAATTTCACGAGTTTTTTATCTTAGGTAAAACAAGTTCTATTTCTACTTGGGCAATATCAATTCTGATTCTAATTTCAATAGTTGGTTTTTACTACATCTTCAAAAAAAGAAACCCGACTAAAGAGTCGGGTTTTTAATTTATGAGCATTTATTCACTGATTTAATCCTCTGTAGAGGCAGTAGGCACTTTAGGTTTAGATAATCCATAAAAATCCAAAAAATCATTGTAATATGCTCTGTACTGCGGCACATCAGAAATTGAGATGGCCTCCTCGTACATATTAATGGCATTGGCAATCAAGCCTTTCTCTTCAAAAAACTTAGCCTTTATTAAATTATTGATGGCCGTTTCTTCTTGAGGCAATTCTTTTAGTTCTTGTGAAATCATATAGTTCTCCTTGCTGCCTAACTTTTTCAGCATCGCTTCTGGGCTGCTAAATTTTTCACCTGATTTAGCAACTGCTTCCACTTGGTATAGCAAAGTTTTATTACGCTTAAACTTGTTATCTGCTAAGTCAATGGTCAGCTTTTTATCTGATGTAGAAGTTTCAAAAATGGTGTTTCCAATGTTTTCAGGAGAGCCATCTTTGATTATAAAGCGATAGCTTTCTATGTTATCCTCATTTATTTCTTCTGGTTTATTAATGAACCAGCCTATTGTAATTTTAGAGCCGGCCAAAACTTTACTGGTTTTGCTTATGCCGTTTTCATCAACAGGCATCATAAATAATAAAGGTTTTTTGCTTACATCTCTGGTTACTGAACCTGTTTTGGCACCTCTATTAAACCTGCTTGTGTTGCCATCGTCGCTGGTGAGTTCACTAATAACAAAGCTTGCATATCTATCGGCTAAATCATTGTTAGCATTGGCTATTTGTTTTTCTAAATCGCTTATTTTATAAGTACCTGCTTTTTTAAGCTCAATGGTTTTTTTACTAGTATGGGCAAGGCCAAGGTAAGCGCCATTGCCAACCGTAATGGTTTGTGTCAACTGTAAAAGGGTTCCTATTTTTAGTGGCTGTCCGTCCACTTTATTATCGCCTTTAGAGCCCAATACCATAAACTGTGCATGGCCGTATGTATGCATCAATAACAGCAAGGTAAACAATGAAATACTGGTTTTAAAGATTCTCATTTTATGATACGTTTAATGAATTTGGTTTTAAAGAAAGTTTCCTGACAAATGATAGTTTTTTAATACTTACTAGAATGATATCCACATAAATTTCAGTTAAGTCACCGGCAAGTACGATTACCAAGAAAGCGAGTGTTAAATCGACTTTGTAATTAAATAAGGCAAAGGAAAAGATACTTATTGTCAAGATGATCAGAACCTCTACTAGCTGGATCAGTTTGGTAAGACCATAGTAGGGCGCTAACCTTTTGTTTTTGAGAATCGCGGCAAATAAGGCCACATTTAAATAACAAAGAATTACAGCAATTATATTACCTAGATATGCAGGCATTTCATTGATATAACTCTCATCTAAAATCATAGATACGATGTTGGCGTGTACCACCACCCCAAACATATCTGGAGTTCCTCTACCTACTTGCTTTTCATTTAACGGAGTGTAAAATTTATCTTCGTCAAAGTAGTAATCGGTGTAATGATCACCCATGTAACCCATAATTACGATTTTATCTTTAATGAGTTCAGGCAGAAAGTTTTCATTTAGTACATCTTCTACATCGAGCTTTGTAAACTTCTCTAAATTGCCCTTGAAATAGATGTTTTCTATCTCATTACCCCTTGCAAGAAACTTTTCAGCGGCTTCCTTATCGTACAATTCGGCTATTTTTACTGGGAAGCAGGGCTCTTTTTGCTCACTTTTTGTCTTTTCTCTTACAGGAATGGTACGCCATGTAGTAAAATCACCAAATTCCAAATTACCCACATTTACATAAGCAGTATGGGCATTGTTTGCAAAAAGAGGTGGTGGCGTATATAAAGTGTCCCAACCTGAGGAGGTATCAGAAGTAACGGCAAACTCACTTGCCATAATAAAATTATCGGCTTCTTGTATGGCAGTGGCCAACTGAAAATCGCCCATAGGATTTTCTTCTTTTAAGCCAAAAAACTTGGCATCAATGCCTATTACTTTGGGATTGTACTTGTTGAGAATGGAGATTTGTTGTGCAATACTCCCTCTTCCCCTTGAGGCATCCCCAATATTTACCAGTACTAT
Organism: uncultured Thalassovita sp.; assembly: GCA_937129345.1. Lineage (GTDB taxonomy): Bacteria > Bacteroidota > Bacteroidia > Cytophagales > Flammeovirgaceae > Chondrinema. The sequence goes on from CAKZMZ010000056.1 coordinate 10,280, forward strand.
CCTTTCCTCAAAAGGTATGGCATCGTTATTTCTGATTTTGGTATAGTAAACGTCGGTAAGGTTGTAATCGTCGAGCACTTCCTCAAAAACGTTGAGGAAATCGAACTGCACGCCAATGCTGCCCAATAGCCACATAAAGGCAAATACAGCGAGCGTACCCGTAACATTGACCCAATTAAATAATTTTTTCATAGCTTAGACTTGATGATTATCATTTCTCTATTCGACAAGGAAATTTTATTTTGAACGAAAATTTTCACATTTGTTGAGAGATATGTAATGATTTAGTAATGAAACCAGCTATAGATACAGCTAGAGACCTCATGAAGAAAAAGAAACCAAACAAATCGGTATTGATAAAAGGCATAGAGCAAGGCGATAGATTCATTCTAAGCCGGGCCATTACCTTGGCTGAAAGCAGTAAAAAATCGGATCGAGTGCTTTCTCAGGAAGTACTGAAGCACTTTGGAGACCAAGGACAAAGTTCCGTAAGAATCGGTATTACGGGTGTGCCCGGTGTCGGTAAAAGTACTTTTATAGAAGCCTTTGGCGAACTCTTGGCAGATAAAGGGTTTAAGATTGCTGTACTTGCGGTAGATCCTAGCAGCCAAGTAACCAAAGGCAGTATTATGGGAGATAAAACCAGGATGGAAAAACTGGCCAACCACCCTAATGCTTATGTAAGGCCCTCCGCTTCAGGTAGTTCTATGGGCGGGGTGGCGAGAAAGACTAGAGAGGCCATGTTGCTATGCGAAGCGGCTGGCTACGAGGTGATTATTGTAGAAACCGTCGGAGTAGGGCAGTCTGAAACAGCAGTAAAAGATATGGTCGACTTTTTTCTTTTATTGATGTTGGCGGGTGCAGGTGATGAGCTACAAGGCATCAAAAAAGGTATTATGGAAATGGCAGACTGCTTAGCCATTAATAAAGCCGATGGTGAAAATAAAAATGCTGCTGAACGGGCCAAACAGGAATACAGCAATGCATTGCATTATTTTAGGCAAGAAGAATTTGGTTGGCATTGTAAAGTGCTCACTTGTTCTTCCATATCTAAGAAAGGTTTAGCACCTATATGGGAAGCTGTTGAAAAGTTTGTAGAAATCCGCAAAACCAATGGTTATTTTTTTGAGAATCGAAAGCAACAAAGGCTTAAATGGATGCACGAAAGCATTAAGGCAGAACTCTTGGCTAAGTTTTATGCAAACGAAAGCGTAAGGCAAATTAGTAAGGAAAAAGAAAGTAAGGTGATGCAAGGCGAATTGCCCGCTTACTTTGCTGCCAATGAGTTGATAGAGGTATTCGAAAAAGATAAGTAAAATTTATCCCTGAGAAGAGATGACACCTCTCAGGGATAGGTTTTTAATGTCTTACCACTTTTCTATTGGCAAAGGTAGTTAAGTGTGCTGAGCAAAATACCTGAAGAAGATTGGATAGAAAATCACAGGTCTCTGCGCCTGATTGGTAATTTCTAATGCAATCGACCCCTCCTGCATTAACTACACTTTGAAATGTCTCTAGAGGCAATATGCCAAATGCCATACTAAGAAACAATTGATTTTCATTCAATAAAATAGTCATATAAGTAGTTGCCCCATACTCGTATCCATTTTCTCCGGTAAAGGTGCCGTCTGAGTCTAGAGAGACATAAGCTATTTTATGGGTTTCGTCTACATCTATGTAATAGGTAGCCTCCTCATCTTCAACCAAACTTACTGCATGAGTGCTATAAAAATCATCTGATAGGGCATTAATAACTTCATCGATGATATCATCCATATTTTGGCCACTGTAATCGCCCTTCTCCGCAGAGTAGGCTAGGTAAGTGTAGCCTTGGCCTTTGGTATCTACCTCTAATGTGCCATCTTGTTCACTTACACTAATATCAGCACCATAAGGCACGCTGATTACTATACCATTGTTAGCGTCCTCATATATATCAAATTTGAAATCTTGGTAAGCTATATCAATGTTATATTCTCTATAATCGTCTAAGAAATACTCCATATTTTCAGGGTCTATAGAAGTTTGGTACATCTCATCGAAACTCCTGATCTTGGTTTCGTAAAACTCAAATTCCCCATAACTAAATGAGTTATATTTTTGGTCTATAGCAGCTAAGTCGGCCATGGTCTCGATTTCTTTGTCCACATCAATTTCTACTTCAGCAGAAAAGGCTTGGGTTGCTTTTACAAGTCCTTCTGGCAATTGGTTGGTAGTAGACTTTTCCAATTCAGCTAAATATTTAGCGGGAATGACCCAACTCACATTGGATGCGCCCTGTTCTAGTCCACCATCTCCTATGCCTACTAAGTTGCCATCCTTATCTACTACAGGGGATCCTGAGTAACCAGGCAAGAGGCTGCCATCTAAATAGATAATAGATAGGTTGATGCTGGGCACGCCAGACTTTTCGAGTTGCTTTCTATCTTTTGGAGGAACTAGACTGGCCAATACCTCGGGATCAGCAAAGCCCTTTTTAAGTATTCTTGTAGAACTGCCTTTTGCTCCGTTGTTGTAACCCAAGGCTACTATGCTTTCACCAAATGGAATGCTTTTATCGTCATATTCTTGTAAAGGGATTACCTCTGAAGGAATTTCGCCTTCCACTTCTAAAAGTACCAAATCAGACTCAGCATGTGTTTTGGCGATACTTGCTTTGCGGATAACCTTATCCATAAAAACGATTTTTACATCGCCATTGGGTTTCATGGCATGGAGCGAGGTAACTACTTGGTTGGGCTTTTTCCAAATAAAACCTGAGCAAACGCTTAATTTGCCGTCTTGGGTAACCATTATCTTAACTAGCGACTTCTTTAGCTTGGCCGGATTTAATTGAGCATGGGCCATACTCGATACAATGCTAAAGTAGAGCAGACTAATTATTATTTTTCTCATTGCAAATAGAATTAGTAATTGATATTAAAAAGGATTTATACTGGTTTGGGTCAATTTCATTTTTAGCCTTGGATATAATATTTGTCCAAGGTGCGCCATTGAGTAGGATTTTCTGTTCTATGTCATTTGTAGGGGCTTGTAGATTGATTTCAGCACAGTTTTTTAGAGTTACTTTAGACCCGCCTTCTGCGCTGCAGCGACCATCTTTAGTGAGTAGTAGCGCTTTTTTTAAGTTCTTATCATCTTTTATGTTTTTCTGAAGGTTTTTGGCGATGGTACCCCAAGTATCTCCTGCCATTTCAAATGAATTCACGATTTCATTGGCATCCATAGAGGCATCTGCCATGTCTAAAATGTAGCATTGGTCAACATCTACATCAGAAGAAAAAAGCACACTTGCCCTTCTATTTTGTACAGTGCTGCTTTCTGTATTCAATAAGGTGCGGCCACCACTATTGCTCACTGTTTTTACCTCAGGTTTTTCTTCTTCAGATTTTTCTGGAATGTGAGATGCTTTGTTTACAGAAGCGTTACCATCTTTATCTGTAGCTTGTATCTCAGTTTCTTCGTTTTCTGCCTCAGTCAGTTGTGTTGCTTCCCCATTCTCTACCTCTTGAGACTCTTCTTCTTCAGCTGTATTTTCTGTTCCACCTACCCACTCGCTATCTGCCAAGCCAAACTCTTGGAAAGCGATAAAACTCAAAGCTTCCTTTTCGCTATAACCTAATGAGATGTATTCTGCTTTAAGGCTGCTGAGTTCAGGCGATAAAAAATTGTTTGTCCTGATGAAAATACCAAGTAATATACCGCCAACGCAGCTCAGGCCAAAGGCACCTATGCGTATGCTTTTAACTGGGCTCAATAATTTTTCACTTAGGCCTAGTAACAAGCCTAGAATGGAAGAAAGCGCCCCAATAAAGCCACTGACTACGGGCGAAACGGCCAAACCGAGTAGCAAGCCCAATAGTATGCCCACGCCAACACCATTAAAAATGGCGGCAAAAATCTTAAATGGAGTAATTGTCGCTGTTTCTGAAGCGATAGCGACTACAGCCTCTTCTTGAGTTTCTTCTGTAGTGTCCTCTATTGGTTCTTCTTGTTGCGGTGCTTCGTTCATATCAGAATCGGTTGAAGGTTCTTGCTCAATAACTGTTTCAGAAATTTTAGTAACGATTTCCTGAGGATCAGCTACCAAGTCTTTTATGGTATCTATAATGGCTTTCAGTTTTGCAATCATCAGAATTGATCTAGATGAAAAAATGGCTAGTGCAGCTTTCTAACTTGACTTTATCTTATTAATAACTTGGTTTTGTTAAAAAATTTTAATGGAGGCAATAAAAAAACAGCATGTATTAAGCTACATGCTGTTTCAATAAAGTTTTAGTATGATGTTAGATTAAGGTTATACCCTTTCCTTCAAGACGCCCAATTCCTCGCCTACTTCTGTAAAAGCTTTAATGGCTCTGTCTAAATGCTCTTTGTCATGAGAGGCCGAGAGCTGCACTCTGATCCTTGCTT
>CAKZMZ010000057.1 GCA_937129345.1 uncultured Thalassovita sp.
TGTTTTTTCAAAAGCTAGAAATGGCATCAGTAGCAACTATGGAGGAGCTTTTTCTATAAGCGTAAATAGAATCAATAGCTTTAATAACAGCATTTCCTACCGTGGAGTAAACGATTCTACTCAGTTAGTAGATGCCTTACTTCAGGAGGCGGGGGGCATTCCTTGGGATGAATTTGACCAACAAGGCGAAGATGGATTCTTCGATTATCTCGGACTGGCCTATTTTACTTACCTCATCGGTCCTGATTATGATGCTGATCCACAGAATTTTAATGAATATACAACGCCTATTGCCCCACCACAGGTTTTCCCTACACTGCAAGAGGAGAACATAGAAACAAGAGGAGGGCACTATGAATGGAATTTTTCTTACGGCGGCAACTACGATGATAGGATATATTACGGTGTGGGCTTGGGTATCCAGACCTTAACCTACGATCGTGAAAGAGAATATAGAGAATCCATAGATGACGCCCAGTCACCTTTTGATAACTTGGTATTCTTAGATAGATTGAACCAGAGTGGTTTGGGCGTGAATGTAAAGGCAGGGGTAATTGTTCGGGCCACTGATAGGCTAAGAATTGGTTTCAATGCTGTATCGCCTACTTGGATGCGCATTACCGAGAACTTTGAAGAAGAACTTTTTACAAGCTGGAATAACATCAGTATTTTTGATGGATTTAATGAAGATGGTTCGGAAAGATTTACCCTGCTCACCGATTTTAATCAAGAATCTTTCTATGATGAAATATTTTTCAGTTTAAAAACACCCGGTAGGTTGAGTGCTGGTTTGGCTTATTTTTTCAGCAAAAACGGTTTTGTGACTGCCGATGTAGAATATGTTAATTATGGAGGTATTACACTCAATAATCCGAGGTTTTCTATAGATGGTTTCGGTGCTGGGTTTGATTTTGATGGAGACAATCAGGTAATTGAAGATATTTATAGAAGCGTGGTAAACATAAGAACAGGAGCTGAGATTAGGACAGGTGTTTTTAGGTTTAGGGGAGGCTTTGCCTACTACGGAGACCCCTATCAAGTAGATGATAGACTGGGTAACAGTGTAATGAGCTTTACTGGTGGAGTTGGGCTAAGAAAACAAAACTTTTATACAGATTTTGCCGTGGTCGCTGAGACCTTTTCCAATGTTGTAAGACCTTATACCTTCCAAGATGGAATAACCGGTGCTCTTAGCAATCCCACGGCTACTATAGACCAAAGTAGAGTAAGAGCTTTGTTTAGCGTTGGATTTTTCTATTAAACATGAAGAAAAAGAAAATAGTAAATGATCCTGTTTATGGCTTCATAGCTATTAACTCAGACTTGATTTTTGATGTAATCCAACATCCTTACTATCAAAGACTGAGAAGAATAAAGCAGCTAGGGCTTACAGACTTTGTTTATCCCGGTGCTTTGCATACCCGATTTCATCATGCTTTGGGTGCCATGCACCTAATGGGGGTAACGCTTAATGTACTTAGAAATAAGGGTAATGAGATTTCAGAAAAAGAATTTGAGGCGGCGCTTTTGGCCATTTTGCTACACGATATTGGCCACGGGCCTTTTTCACATGCTTTAGAGAAAACAATTTTAAAAGGCGTGCATCACGAGGACATGTCACTCTTGATGATGCAAGAGCTGAACAAATATTTTGATGGGGCACTATCTCTGACCATAGATATTTTTACTGATCAGTATCCAAGAAAATTCTTTCACCAATTGGTCTCTAGCCAGTTAGATATGGATCGGCTAGATTATTTACAGAGAGATTGTTTTTTTACTGGAGTAATTGAAGGTAAAGTCGGCTTTGACCGCATAGTGAGGATGTTGGATGTAGACAAAGATCGTATAGTAGTTGAAGAAAAAGGCATCTACAGTGTAGAAAACTTTTTAAATGCCCGTAGGCTCATGTATTGGCAAGTATATCTTCATAAAACAACGGTCAGTACAGAACAGATGCTCATTCAGATCATTAAAAGGGCGAGGTGGTTGGCACAAAGAGATAAGGATTTTTTCTGTACTCCATCGCTCAAATACTTTTTGTTAAAAGATGTAGGCTTTAAAGACTTTAAAACCGACAACAAAAGTTTAGCGCAATTTGCTGCTTTAGACGATTTTGATGTTTGGGGCAGTATCAAATTTTGGAAGGATTCAAAAGATACGGTATTGGCCAACTTGAGTAATATGCTTCTAGAAAGAAAACTCTTTAAAGTAGACTTAAAAAACACCAAGGTAGAAAAGGAAAAAATAGCAGATTTGAGAAGTAAGATTTCTCAGGCAATGGGCATCTCTATTGAAGATGCTCAATTTTTTTGTACAACTGGCAAAGTGACCAATAAAGCTTATTTGTCCAATAATCAAAATATCCTTATAAAAACAAAAAAGGGCGAAATTATAGATATTGCCAAAGCATCTGATTTGCCCAATATAGAAGCATTGAGTAAAATTGTCAAAAAATTTTATCTATGCCATCCTAAAGTTTTATCTTTGTGAGATTAATTTTTTAGGTAGGCAAGTGTATAGGCTGCCTCAAAGCTATAAAGATTCATTTGATGGAATTTACCATTCAGGAGCTTGCCCATTTACTTGGCGGAGAAATAAAGGGAAATCCCGAAGATAGGATACACACCATAAGCAAAATACAAGAAGGCAAAAAGGGAAGTGTAACCTTTTTATCCAATCCAAAATATGAGGCTTATATTTACGATACCAACGCTACGGCTGTTATCGTAAACCGCGGGTTCACTCCCAAAAAAGATTTGGAGGCTACCTTGGTTTTTGTTGAGGATGCCTATGTGGCTTTTAGCACTTTATTAGATGAGTACGAGCGCCTTACAAAACTACAGAAAACGGGTATAGAGCAGCCTAGCTATATTGATAGTACCGCTTCTACTGGAGAAAACGTGTATGTAGGTGCCTTTACCTACATTGGCGCCAGAACTAAAATTGGCAATAATGTAAAAATTTACCCTCAGGCCTATATTGGAGAGGAGGTTGAAATTGGAGATAATTCAATTATATATGCAGGTGTAAAGGTGAATGCAAGATCGATTTTGGGCAAATATGTTACAGTACAGTCAGGCGCTGTAATCGGAAGTGAGGGTTTTGGCTTTGCTCCGCAACAAGATGGCTCCTATAAACGCATTCCTCAAATAGGTCAAGTCATCATTAAAGACCATGTAGATGTTGGGGCCAATACTACCATAGATTGTGCGACCACAGGGGCAACCATTATAGAAGAAGGCGTAAAATTGGATAATCTGATACAGATCGCGCATAATGTAAAAGTGGGCAAACATACAGTGATTGCTGCTCAGGTTGGTATAGCTGGTTCTACAGAAGTAGGTGCCCATTGCCAAATAGGTGGGCAAGCTGGACTATCGGGCCACATAAAAATTGCAGATAAAACAGGCCTAGGCCCTCAAGCAGGGATTATGAGTTCTATAAAAAAAGAAGGTGCGCAAGTACTAGGGGCACCCGCTTTTGATATAAAAGACTTTATGAAAACCTATGTGGTTTTTAAAAAACTGCCCCAAGTAATGAAAAGGATAGAGCAACTTGAAAAGAAATTAGGTTAATTAACATTGCCATAAAAATGCAAACAAAACAACATACTATAAAAAAAGAGGTAACTGTTTCCGGTGTCGGGTTACATACTGGAGTACCCGCCAACATGACCTTTAAGCCTGCCAAGCCTAATCATGGCATAAAATTCAAAAGAATTGACTTAGAAGGCGGGCCTATTGTAGATGCAGATGTAGATAATGTAGTGGATCTTTCTAGAGGTACTTCAATTGAACAAAGCGGTGCACGTATAAACACAGTTGAGCATACGCTTGCTGCACTTGTTGGCCTCGAGATAGACAATGTGTTGATAGAGCTAGACGGACCCGAGCCTCCTATCATGGATGGCAGTTCTATTAAATTCGTCGAGGCTTTAAGGGAAGTAGGGCTTGAAGAGCAAGGGGTGATGCGCAACTTCTTTGAAATACCTGAAAGTGTATTTTACAAAGAAGAAGACCGCCAAGTAGAATTGGCCGCACTTCCTTTAAATGATTACAGGTTAACAGTAATGGTAGATTACAATTCTCCTGTTTTAGGCAGTCAACATGCATCTTTAAATCATATAAGTGATTTTGCTGAAGAAATCGCCTCATCAAGAACGTTCTGCTTTTTGCACGAGCTAGAGATGTTGAGAAAAAATAATCTGATAAAAGGTGGCAACTTTAATAATGCCATAGTAGTGGTTGATAAAGTAGTGAAGGAAGAAGAATTGGCAGAGTTGGCAGAGTTGTTTAATCTACCGAAAGTGGAGGTAAAAGAAGAAGGCATACTCAACAATGTTGAGTTAAGGCATAATAATGAACCGGCAAGGCATAAATTGCTAGATTTAGTAGGTGACTTGGCTTTGGCAGGCAGACCTCTTAAAGGACAGATATTAGCAGCAAGGCCTGGTCATGCGGCCAATATTGCCTTCGCTAAAAAAATAAAAAGGCTCATGCAAAAGAGCGTAAAGAACGAGTCCATACCTGAGTATGATCCAAAAATGCCTGCGGTGCTCGACATTAACCAAATTGCGCAAGTATTACCCCATGCTTATCCTTTTAGGTTGGTCGATAAGATTTTTCAGCTAGATGAAACCTCAGTTACAGGAATAAAAAACGTCACGATTAATGAGCCGTTTTTTGAAGGGCACTTTCCGGGTAATCCTGTAATGCCGGGTGTTTTACAAATTGAGGCCATGGCACAAACGGGGGGCATTCTACTACTGAACACTGTAGACAACCCTGAGGAATATTGGACGTATTTTGTAGGAATTGACAATTGCAGATTTAAAAAGATGGTAGTGCCAGGAGATACACTTATTTTAAAATGTGAGTTACTTGCGCCCATTAAACGCGGAATTGCAAAAATGAAGGGCAAAGGCTTTGTGGCAGGTAAATTAGTATGCGAGGCCAGTATGTCTGCATGTTTGGTCAAAAAAGATATGTAGTGCTTAGGAAAAAAGGTATTTTATGTATTCTTATGTCTACACTTACAATTATTAGTAGAATAAAATTGATAGAATGATTCATCCGTATACCAATATTGATGCTGATGCAAAAATTGGCAAAGATGTTACCATTGAGGCATTTACAACGATAAAAGGTGATGTTGAAATTGACGATGGTTGCTGGATTGGCCCTAATGTATCTATTATGGAAGGTGCACGGATTGGCAAAAATTGCCAGATACATCCCGGGGCAGTTATTTCAGGCATGCCTCAAGATTTAAAATACAAAGGTGAGAAAACCTACACCTACATCGGCGATAATACAATAGTTAGAGAGTGTGTTACCATTAACAGAGGTACGTCCGACAGGTGGAAAACAGAAATTGGCAACAATTGCCTTTTAATGGCATATGTGCACATTGCTCACGATTGTAACGTGGGCGAAGCATGCATTTTGGCTAATTCTGTACAGGTAGCAGGGCACGTAACCATAGAAGGACACGCCCGCTTAGGTGGCACCACGGCCGTGCATCAGTTTGTTAAAATTGGCTCTCATTGTATGATAGGTGGCGGCTCTTTGGTAAGAAAAGATGTACCTCCTTTTATAACTGCAGCCCGAGAACCCCTAATATACAGCGGCATTAATTCGGTAGGTTTGCAGAGAAGTGGTTTTTCGCCTGAAAAAATAAGCCAGATCCAAGAAGTTTACAGACAGTATTTTTTGAAAGGCAACAATAAGGCCCAAGCTTTAAAATTAATAGAAGAGACCATACCAGAGTCTGAGGAAAGAGATCATATTCTAGGTTTTATAAGATCTTCTGAACGAGGGGTGATAAAAGGATACCACTAATGGAAATTACGGTTAAGGATTTAGGAAAAAAGTTTAACCATAATTGGATATTCAGACATATAAATACCATATTTGAGAGTAAAGGAAAGTATGCCATAACGGGTAATAATGGTTCTGGCAAAACAACTTTACTAAAAATATTGGCAGGTATAACGCCGTTAACAGAAGGTGAAGTAATTTACAGGCAAAATAGCAAGGTCTTAGACACCGCATCATTTATTAAACACTTAACGTTAGCAGGCCCTTATACCGAGCTTATTGAAGAATTTACTTTAGAAGAGTTATATTTTTTTTATGGAAAGTTTAAAAAGTTAAGTGTTAATTTTGAGGAATTGCTTAAGTTAACAAACTTCAAAAATGTAAAAAGTCTACAGATAAAGAATTTTTCTTCTGGCATGAAGCAAAAACTTAAATTATCCTTAGCATTTTTTACAGAAACAGATTTAATTTTATTGGATGAGCCAACTTCTAACCTTGATAAAGACAATATAAATTGGTATTTAGAAGTAATAGAAAAAGCGACATCGGATAAAACTTTAATTATTTGCTCGAATCAAGAATACGAGTACAATTTTTGCCAAAACGTTATTAATGTTAACATGTACAAATAATTCACTTATTTTGACGATTTTTTTTCTTTGTTTATACTTTTTTAGAATTACTTTACATCCATAATTCGGAACCTAACTTAATTTAATTCATTAATATGCAACATCTTAAATACGCTTTACTCGCACTTGTAGTTTCTGGTCTCTTTTTCTTAGGTGCCTGTGATGGTGGCGATGATCCAGCGCCACAAACTGTAGCTGAAAAAATTTCTGTTTCTTGGAGAGTACAAAGTGCGACCCAAGATGTCGGGAGTGGTAATGAAGCCGTAACCTTCAATACTTCAAACTTTAGAATTACTTTCACTGCTGAAGGTAGTGAGCCTACAACTTATTCAGTAACACCTGGTGGAGTTCCTGATGGTGCTAAGCCAAATTACAATGGTACAACAAACAGTGGTAACTGGACAATCTCAGGCAATACTTCTACAGGAACAATTGTTTTGCAAGATGCCGCAGCTACTAACTCAAATGTGAGCTATTCTTATAACGAAACTGCAGGTACTTTAACACTTACTTGGTCTGTTCCTCAAGCAATTGACAAAACAGAACCTACTTACACTTTTGTGTTAGAGCAAGCCTAAGCAATAAAGAATCTTATTAATAAGCCCTTCTGATTAATTTTGGAAGGGCTTAATTTATTTTTGAGCCAGTAGATAAAGAACTGCCATTCTAACGGCGACTCCATTTTCCACTTGCTCTAATATAATAGAATGGTCTGAATCTGCTACATCACTGTCGAGTTCTACTCCACGGTTGATTGGCCCCGGATGCATAATTACAATTTCCTTATCCAAGCTATCCAATAGCCTTTTGTTTACTCCATAATACAAAGAATATTCTCTTAAAGATGGAAAATTAGCAGCTTGTTGGCGTTCGAGTTGTATTCTCAAAATGTTGGCTATATCACACCATACTAGGGCTTTTTTAATGTCAGCTTCGTATTTTACGCCAATCTCCTCTATGTATTTCGGAATCAAGGTAGGGGGGCCACATACCTTAACTTCAGCCCCAAGTTTCTGTAATGCGAAAATATTGGATAAAGCAACCCTTGAATGTGAAATATCCCCGACAATCACCACTTTTTTCCCCTCAATATCTCCTAATTTCTCTTTGATCGAAAATGTATCTAATAATGCTTGCGTTGGATGTTCATGTGTGCCATCTCCGGCATTTACTACCTGCGCATCAATTTTTTTTGCTAGAAAGTGGGGCGCACCTGGTGAGGAGTGGCGCATAACTATAATATCCACTTTCATAGACAAGATATTTTTAACCGTATCTAGGAGCGTCTCGCCTTTTTTAACAGAGCTTGATGAAGAAGAAAAGTTGATAACATCTGCGGATAGCCTTTTTTCTGCCAATTCAAAAGATAGGCGGGTTCTCGTGGAGTTCTCGAAAAAAACGTTGGCTATGGTAATGTCTCTAAGCGAAGGTACTTTTTTAATAGGCCGATTGATAACTTGTTTAAATTCAACTGCCGTATCGAATATGATATCTAAATCTGATTTTTGTAAATCCTTGATGCCAAGCAAATGGTTTACGCTGATACTCGCCATGCTAATTGTTCTTCTTTATTTTATAATGATTTATTGACTAATCTAATCTTATATTTCCTCTTATTAAATTAGGTGCTTTAGTTAACCTACTAAAAGCCAATTTACCCTTGCCATTGGTTAAACAGCCAAATATTATCTTCATCAAAACCTTGTTCTTTCCACTCAACCACTACACGTTGTGATTGTATGGTGTTAACCGTTCTGCCCACATAGTCGGGTTCTATGGGCAAATGCCGACTGTACCGCCTATTAATTAGCACAAAAAGCTCTACAATAGAAGGCCTGCCAAATGCCAGCATGGCACTTATTGCTGCACGCACAGTTCTGCCTGTGTAAAGTACATCATCTACTAAAATCACTTTTTTGTCTTCTATGATAAAGGGCACATGGGTAGCATTAGGAGAAAGTGGCTCATCTCTACGCCTAAAATCGTCTCGGTAAAAGGTCGTATCCAAAGATCCTACAGGTATATTCTCACTTGTCATTTCCTGCAGCCTAATTTTGATGCGGTCAGCCAAAAAAATACCTCTTGGTTGCATGCCTAACAGCACCGAATCTTTAAAATCCTTGTGGTTTTCAATAAGCTGTTGACATAATCTGCTCAAAGTGATATCGAGCAGTTTGCTATCCAACAATTTTATTTTCGCCATAATAAATCAGTAGATGAATTTTCTGCAAATTAGTAATTAAAATATAATTGACAGAAGGCTAAGCTTTTGATTTTATAAGCACTTTAATGAACATTTATCCTTAACCTACTCAAAAGTTTGCTTAAGCCTTAAAATTTGGGCTCAACCAAATAAGACTTTAAAATAAAAAGAGGGCTTTTTTAATTGAGCTCTTACCTCAATGTCGGTAAGCATGCAAGACATGGTATTTCTTAGCGTCGGGTTGCTAATGACTTTATTAACAATGAGGCTAAAAAGCCAAGGAAAATTGAGTAAGTCTTGCATTAGGGTACTCAGTTTGAGTTCGCTACCAATTCTGCCATAAGTATATCGGTCGTAACCCTCCATAAATTTGGCTGAGTAATCACCTTTTTCTAAGCATTTTTGAGCGTGTATGGCCGCATACATACCACTTGCCATGGCGTTTCCGATGCCTTCGCCTGTAAAGGGATCTATTAGACTGGCAGCGTCACCTATGAGCATAAATCTCTCTCCAGAAATTTTGCGTTTTTTTGAGCCTAATGGCAAGCCGAATCCCTTGGGCGTATCTATTTGTTCAGCATTTTTAAAGCGTTCTTTAAGGTCAGGATGAGATTGAAGAAGCTCATAAAGCTCTTTTTTTAAATTAACTTTCTTTTTGCTGATCTTATCGCTGCGCATTCCTAGGCCAACATTGGCCTCGCCGTTGGGCAAAGGAAAAATCCAAAAATAGCCTGGTAATAGATTTTTTAAGAAATGGAGTTCTATGTAGTTTTTTTTATGAGTGCCATTAACGCCCTTATAATAGCTTCTTATGCCTGCTATGTAGTGCTTTTTTTCCATCTTAATACCTGCCAATTGTTTGCTAAACTTAGAATAAGCTCCATTAGCAAATACTGCAATTTGGCAATAAAACTCCTTACCGCTGCTATCCCTTAAAACTGCTGCTTCTTTTCCAGTCTCAAAATGGTTGATTTCCGTACCTTCGATAAAATCGATTAAAGGGTTTTGTTTGGCTTGATCCACTAAAAAATTATCGAAATCGATGCGTTTTGAAACAAAACCAGCAGGCAAATCATCATTAACGGCGTCTTCTATTTTAAAGGGTACATCCAATACTTGATGGTTGGGCGCAACAAACCGCGCGCCCCAAGAAGGCACTTGATATGGTTTTTCTGTCAATTGGTAATTAATAGAAGGATCAAGTTTATTAAGTATATTTAATACCCAGCCACTCACACCGTCACCACATATCTTGTCGCGTGGAAAAGTTGCCTTATCTATTAAAATGGAAGGAATGCCTTTTTTTGCAAGAAAAAGAGCGGTTGAGCATCCGCCGGGACCTGCGCCTACTATACATATTTTACTTTTGTTCATTCAGTATTGATTTATCCTGAAAATTGGCGGTAAAGATTATTTTTAGACTTGAGGTACGTAAACTGTTCTTTTTTTTGATGTTTAAAGTTGTCTTCTAATCTCGATAATACCAAATCAAGGTAAAATGAAAATCTCTAAAGAATTCTATCAAATCTTTTTTATATTGAGAATTATGTAGGCGATATTTGTGTTAGGTTGATAACAAATGAATATTTGAACATATATTCCTACAATACTTAAGAAACTAAGATAATGAACTATATACAAACATATTTTACTGAACTCTTTTGGTTGCTAAATGAGATGTCGCCCTACCTTGTTCTAGGGCTTTTGATTGCAGGCATACTCCATGTTTTTTTACCTCAAGAAAAACTGGCTAAATTTTTAGGTAACAGTAACTTCTCATCTGTACTCAATGCTTCTTTATTTGGTATTCCATTGCCATTATGCTCTTGCGGTGTGATCCCAACGGGTGTTTCTTTGCATCAAAACGGGGGGTCTAAAGGAGCAACGGTTTCCTTTATGATCTCTACACCGCAAACCGGAGTAGATTCCATCTTGGCCACATATTCTCTTTTAGGTTTGCCATTCGCTATTTTAAGGCCGTTTATCGCTTTTGTAACAGGTATTTTTGGCGGTATGGTTACCAATAAATTTGTGCAAGAGTCAAAGTCTGCGCCTGCTTTTATTCCAGCGTCTAAAACGAACAAAAAGCAAGGTAAGCTAAAGGCCATGTTTCAGTATGCCTTTGTAGAGTTTTTACAAGATATTGCCAAATGGTTACTGATTGGTTTGTTGATTGCCGCTTTGATTTCTATGCTCGTACCCGACGATTTTTTTGGAGCATATTTGAGTAACCCCTTTATAAGTATGGGCATCGTGTTGTTGGCATCTGTGCCATTGTATGTATGTGCTACAGGTTCTATACCTATAGCTGCGGTACTTATGGCAAAAGGTCTTTCTCCAGGGGCTGCCTTGGTTTTTTTAATGGCGGGCCCAGCTACCAATGCAGCTACCATGACGGTAATAGGCAAAACCTTAGGTAAAAAAACACTGATCATTTATTTGGCTACTATAATGGCTGGCGCGGTGATATTCGGCTTTATCGTCGATGCTTTTTTACCTGTAAGTTGGTTTAGTATGATTGCCGAAATGGGCGCCGGACATGCCCACGGCAGCCACATGTTGCCAACTTGGCTAAATTACGCAAGTACAGCTATCTTGTTAGGTGCAATGGCCTATGGCTATCTTAAGGTCAGGTTATACAATTATTTTCAGTCAAACAAGCAAATTTCTAATGATATGAATGCAGTAAAAATTAAGGTGAAAGGCATGACCTGCAACCATTGTAAAATGAACGTAGAGAAAAATTTGAGTAAACTTAAAGGAGTCAACTTAGCTCAGGTAAACTTAGCTCAAGAAGAGGTTACCATAGAGGGAGAAGGGCTGGACCTCGATAAAATTAGGGGCAAGGTAGAGGACATTGGCTATGAATATGTGAGTAAGGTTTGATTCTTATAATAAGATGTTGTCTTAATACTGCCCATTAATTTATTTATGGGCTATTTATTATTCTTTCCTTCGCTCAGTTTCATTACATTTGGAAACCAACAAAGATGAAAACAGTGAGCAACACCTTATCTTTATCCAAACCAACGCTGCTTTTTGAGAAACGCGATTTTACAAAAGAACAACTCCTTCTTTTATATGAAAACCTGCTACTGCCAAGGCTAGTAGAAGAGAAAATGCTGATTTTGCTACGGCAGGGGAAAATTAGCAAGTGGTTTTCGGGCATTGGGCAAGAAGCGGTTTCTGTGGGTAGTGCCCTAGCCATGCAAGAAGCGGAATACGTTTTTCCTATGCACCGCAACTTAGGGGTTTTCACAAGTCGTAAGGTGCCTTTGTATCGTTTGTTTGCCCAATTTCAGGGCAAGCAAGAAGGATTTACCAAAGGTCGCGACCGTTCTTTTCATTTTGGTATAAAGGAGCAAAATATTGTAGGGATGATTTCTCATCTTGGTCCGCAGTTATCTTTAGCAGATGGGGTAGCTTTGGCACATAAACTAAAGCAAGAAAATCAAGCAGTATTGGCTTTTTCTGGTGATGGTGCTAGCTCTGAGGGGGAATTTCACGAAGCCTTAAACGTGGCCGCTGTGTGGGATCTTCCTGTGCTATTCATGATAGAGAACAATGGTTACGGACTTTCAACACCTAATAGCGAGCAGTACCGTTGCGAGTGTGTTTCTGATAAGGCCCTTGGATATGGTATCAAGTCTATTAAGGTAGAAGGTAATAATGTGCTGGAAGTTTACAAAGCTGTAAAAGAAGCAAGAGAATATGCCATTCAAGAGCAAAGGCCAGTACTCATAGAAGCGCTTACTTTTAGAATGCGCGGGCATGAAGAAGCTTCGGGCACCAAATATGTGCCTAATGACTTAATGGATTTTTGGGCTGCCAAAGACCCCGTAAATAACTTTGAAGCTTTCTTGTTTCAAGAAGGGTTTATTAATGAAAGTTATAAAAACGACACCAGATCGCGCTTGAAGACCCAAATCAATGAGGCCTGGCAAAAGGCAGATGAGTTGCCACTTACTAAAGGGCTAATAGGTCGAGAAATAAAAGATGTTTACGCAGCCTTTCAAATTGAAAATATTCAGCCAAAATCTACCGAAACAAAAAAGTTAAGGTTGGTAGACGCCATTTCTCAGGGTTTGTACCAAGCGATGCAACGCTTTCCAGAATTGGTGTTAATGGGGCAAGACATTGCAGAGTATGGGGGAGTATTTAAAATTACTGAGGGCTTTACAGAGCAATTTGGCAAAGAAAGGGTACGCAATACACCACTTTGCGAGTCTGCCATTGTTGGTGCAGGTTTGGGTTTATCCATTAAGGGCATGAAAGCAATGGTAGAAATGCAATTCGCCGATTTTGTGACTTGTGGTTTCAATCAAATCGTAAATAATTTAGCTAAAATCCATTACCGTTGGGGGCAAAATGCCGATGTAGTCATCCGAATGCCTACAGGGGCAGGAGTAAAGGCGGGTCCTTTCCACTCTCAATCGAATGAGGCTTGGTTTTTCCATACACCCGGGCTAAAGATTGTCTATCCATCTACGCCTTTTACAGCAAAGGGATTGCTAACAGCAGCCATAGAAGAGCCTAACCCAGTGATGTATTTTGAACACAAAGCCTTGTACCGAGCCATCTCAGAAGAAGTACCTAAACAATACTATAATTTGCCAATTGGCAAGGCTAGATTGGATTTAGAGGGAGAGGATATTACAGTAGTAACCTATGGAATGGGCGTGCATTGGGTAAAGGCTATTGCTGAAGCACTACCTCAGATTAGCATTGAGTTGGTAGATTTGCAAACTTTGTTGCCTTGGGACAAAGAGACTGTAAAAAGGAGTGTAGAGAAAACAAATAGGGTGTTGGTCTGCAATGAAGATACATTAACAGGCAGCATCGCTTCTGAAATTGCCGCTTGGATAGCCGAACACTGTTTTGAGTATTTAGATGCCCCCGTACTGCGTGAGGGCAGTTTAGACACACCTGTTCCTTTTGCAGGTGCTTTAGAAGAGGATTTTTTGCCGAAAAAGAGGATAAAAGAGAAAATTGAGAGATTGTTTGAGTATTAATATAATGCCGTCACTCCGAGCAGCGCGAAGGAGTCTCTTGGCAATAGCGAACAGACTCCTACAGCACGATGTGCTTCGGAGTAACGGGTAAAGATTTTATAAAAAATGAAAAAAAGCGAAGAAATCATCCATTGGTTTAAGGGTTTGCAGGATAGGATTTGTAATAGTTTGGAGGAAGCGGACGACAAAGGCAAGTTTCAAGAGGATATGTGGGAAAGAGATGGAGGCGGAGGCGGCAGAACCCGTGTAATTGAAAGCGGCAGTGTAATCGAAAAAGGAGGGGTGAATTTTTCTGCGGTCCATGGTAACATGCCAGAGAAAATTAGCAAAGCACTTAATGTGCCCACAGGGCAATTTTTGGCTACGGGCGTGTCTATTGTACTGCACCCATACAATCCCATGGTGCCAATCATACACATGAATGTGCGCTATTTTGAAGTAGAGGGAGCAAATGGAAAGCAAACCTATTGGTTTGGTGGCGGCAT
The DNA here is from genome assembly GCA_937129345.1 of uncultured Thalassovita sp. Classification (GTDB taxonomy): domain Bacteria; phylum Bacteroidota; class Bacteroidia; order Cytophagales; family Flammeovirgaceae; genus Chondrinema. Next base: position 14,155 of record CAKZMZ010000057.1, read on the forward strand.
TGATTTAACGCCTCACTACATCGATGAGGAAGATGCGCGGTACTTTCACCAACAGCTGAAAACCGCTTGTGATCAACACGACCCAGCTTATTATCCAAAGTTCAAAACTTGGGCAGACGATTATTTTTACCTTAAACACCGAAAAGAAACCAGAGGTATAGGCGGAATTTTCTTTGATCGGCTAAGCACCGATGATACCCATTCTTTTGAAGATAGATGGGCTTTTGTACAGGATGTGGGAGATACCTTTGCGCCGACTTACACGCATTTTATGCACAAAAATAAAGATTTACCTTTTACAGAAGAAAATAAAAATTGGCAATTTCTGCGCCGTGGCAGGTATGTAGAATTCAATCTAGTTTGGGATAAGGGCACCAAGTTCGGGTTGGATACTAATGGCAGAACAGAATCTATTTTGATGAGCTTACCACCCATGGCTAATTGGGTGTATAACCACCAACCTGAGAAAGACAGCCCAGAAGCTTTGACCTTGGCCAAACTAAGGAAGGGTATTGACTGGATTTGAATGTAAAAAAATTGGAGTATACTAAGTACTTC